>CADBND010000233.1 GCA_902795875.1 uncultured Erysipelotrichaceae bacterium | reverse complement strand
GATACCCCGGTCCATCGATTTGAGCCAGGAAGACAGTTTCGAGATCAGGGTCAAAGAAAACGGTCTTTCGGACAACGAGGTCTTGCATATCACGATGCCTGACAGCTTCGAACTGAATGATGTGGAAAGTCACGACACGATCTGTGGACAGATCGAAAACAATTCTTTTGATGTCTGTAAAGACGACTATTCCAGCAGAACAGTGAACTGTCTCATCGATGAGATCCCGATCGGAGACTGGCACGGTCGTATCGACATTCGCATGGATCTTGAAAAGACTATCGCCTCGAATCTTCTAATCTGCGGGCCGCAGCTCAACAACATCCTGAGACAGATCGATCCCCTATCGATCGAATTTAACGGAGATCCTTTCCCGGAAGCAGAGGAATACTTTGATGTTTCCGCCGCACAGGATGATTCCATAAGGCTTTATGTAAATGAAGGTATCGCCATCATCACCAACGCTTCAACTAAAAAGATCGACACCGATCCGGATATGTCTGATACATTCAAAGAATTGTCATCCCTTACTTCGATATATGGATTGGATCATCTCGATCTTTCAGGTTGCCACGATCTCGGCAACATGTTTGCGGGCGATCATCTTCTGAATACGATCGATGGGATTGGCAATATCGATACCTCCTCGGCAGAAGATCTGTCCTACATGTTCTACGAAACAAGTTCCTTGAATTCGCTCGATCCAAGCGACTGGAATACCGCTTCTTTTTCCAACGTCTCACACATGTTTCAGGGGTGCAAAGTCTCTTCGCTTGACGTTTCGACGTGGAATACCGCCAATATAAAAGACATGAGTTTCCTGTTTGCGGGCTGCACGGAGTTGGTCTCTTTGAAAGTCTCAAACTGGGACGTATCAAACGTGGAAGACTTATCATCCGCCTTTTCACGCTGCGATAAACTGAAAAACCTGTCCTTATCTTCATGGGACGTTTCTTCCTGTACAAGCATGCGGGAAATGTTCGACCATTGTCTGGCACTCACCTCAACCGGAGATCTGTCCTCCTGGAATACAGGGTCCAGCAAATTTCTTTCCGGAATGTTTCGTTCCTGCGCCAAACTGAAAAACGTAGGTGATCTCTCTAACTGGAATACCGCTGCGGTACAGGATATGTCGGAAATGTTTTCCGGCTGTTCAAGATTGTCTGTTTTTGGCGATATCGGCGAATGGGATGTTTCAAATGTAGGAAGCTTTTCAGCCATGTTTGCCAATATGACATCACTGAATGAGCCCCTGGATCTTTCGACGTGGAACGTCAGTGATAACTGTCATGACCTTTCCTATCTGTTTCAAAACTCTACGGATGGTCTTCCCGCAGAACTGGACCTGAGTGGCTGGGATGTTTCTTCCGTCACAAATATGTCTCACATGTTTGAGAATGCAAACACGCTTCAGACACTGAATATCAGCGGATGGGATACGGAAAAATTGGAAGACGCCTCATACATGTTTGCCTACACGGAACAAAACAGTCTGTCGCATCTGAATTCCATCCCAGGCATCGATACGATCGATACCGCTTCACTTCGAGATATCTCCCACATCTTCTATGAAGACCAGTTTCTGAACTGTGATCTTTCCTCATGGAACACGCAGAATTTACAGAATATTGCCTACGCCTTTTATGGAACCTACCGTTTCGATATCGACAAAACAAAACACTGGAACGTGTCCAGTGTTTCGGATATGACTGAAGCTTTTGGCGACAGTGCCGGCATCTTGGCTCAAAGTCCGATACCGGAATGGTATTCGCAATGATGTTTTATTCTTCTATTTCAGATCTCTCGGGACCGTGAAGCTCGTTGCGGATATGCTCTTCATCAAAGGAGATCGACTTGTCTCTATTCTTCTTGCCTAAAAGATAGAAGACGACAGCGGCGATCGCTATGACAGCGAGTATAACGAACAATATCGGCATAAAGTTTGTCTTGTTGTTTGCTTCGATATATTCATCAACAGCACCTTCCAGAATGTTGAAAGGAAGCGGACCGTTTTTCAAAAGCGCATCGTGATAGGCAATATAATCGAAATTCCTCTTCATAGTATCCTGTGCTTTCTTGCAAAGCGTCATAAAATTCGAAGAACCGACTCCGTACGAACAATAGACACCCGGCATTTCGATCATAAAGTTACGGATCTCTCTGGCTGAATCGATACTCATATTGGTGAAGACAAGAGAATCGGCAAAGAAATCGACGACATCCTGTTCGCTCCAGCCGAAGTAATTTGTGCCAATATCGACGATCGAATACAGCATGAAATAATAACCGTCCTCGAAATTCAGGGCTGCTGCCGCATTCTCATCGCTCAAACCGAGGAACTGGTATGCGTAATACGTGGCATTGACTGCCCATCCTTCCGCGTATCCGGAAAATCCGATGACACTGCGGAAATCATGCGGCTGGGTCTTGGCGTAATAGACATGCTGATAAAGATGTCCGGGGAAGCCTTCATGAGAAAGCGTTCCGTAAGTCTCGTAACCCTCGCTCATATTGTTCGGATTGGTCCGGATGATGTTCTGATTGGGGTTGTCCACAGGTGCCGGCCAGTAATAGGCAACGACCGTTGAAGGAGCGGTATCGGGATCAAGTTCTTCTACCGTATAGTCCACATCTCCGAGATCCGGATAGTATGCAACCAGATTCTTACGCAGATATTCGAGACACTCCTTGCCGACAAGCGAAACATTCCCTTCTCCGTTCATCGCTGACAAATACTTCTGATAGGAGTTTCTGTCATATATACAGGAGACGAACTGTGCTTCCATATAGGAGAAGTTATCCTGCAGTTCCTGGAATACTTCTTCAAGGTCCTTGTTGTTGCTGCCCTGAAGCATATAGGTCAGTTCTGCATAATCCTTATCAAGTTTACACAGAACATAATCCTCCAGTTTCGCCTTTCCACGATACTCCTCGACTTCTTTCATCACTTTTTCATAAGCCGGAAGGACTTCCTGCAGAACGACTTTTCTGTTTTCTTCACAATAAGACTGTTTTTCGCTTTCGCTGAGAAAATCGAGTTCAGCGATCCTCTTTTCAAATGAGACAATGAATTCATTATCATCTGTCTTATTCAAAGCACCTTCACAGACCTTTACACTGTAATCGATCCATTCATTCACCAAAGGCAGACCGTCTTCACTCTGTTTTCTTGTATACTCGAGAACATCATCGAAATAACGGTCAATGTCCTTCAGACAGGTGATATAGTCGTCGATCGATTCTTTGTCATAGAAAGTATAATCGGTGAAATTGCTGATAATATCCTCCGGGACATTTTTGGCGCTGGTCAGAAGGAAATTGTATCTGTAGAAACCGTAATCAGCCAGCGTTTCGTAAATCGAATACTCCAAGGCCTCATAATCGTACTGTTGGCGATAGGACAGGCTGTCGAAATCGAAACTCTGCAATTCACGGAGCTGATCCTCATAATAGTCGAAGTTCTCCTGATCGAATTCGTAATTCACTTCGCCGAGATCAACGGGTGGTTTTTCGATACCGTACTTTTTATAATCGATCACGCTGAAGTGCATCGTCATGAAATCAGCTTCCATACCTTCAATGAATACTTTGTCAAGAAAACGCTCAAAATCTTCATTGTTTGTGGTATTCGAAACGTTCTTCTTTCTGACTTCGTAATCTCTTAACTTCTGCAGATAATATCCGCTGTCATGATCCTCCTCCGCGATGATCTTTGTGCTCATGCAGGTCGACACGATCATGATCACATAGAGGATCGTTACTATCTTTTTCATTATTTTTCTCATACAACCATTATAATATAAGTATGTTGACAGATAATATGCCGCTTAGAAAAATGCTTGATTTTTCTCCAAGCGATCTGGACATGGCGATGCTGCCCCTTGACGTAGTGGTCTATGTCAAATTCTCGCTCGTATCTCTGAACAAAGAAGACAATTATTCTTTTATCCGTTACTTGTTTTCAGCTCCTGAGATCGGTGATTATTTCAAAGACTACAGGGATACCATTTTCTATGATTTCGATGCCCGCCACACAGCAGGCGAAAGGTTCATCACCATCTTCGAGATGTATTCCCTATACAACTATTCCAATATCTCGGAATATCTCAAGGAGATCCTGGAATACTATTCCCACGAGTCCGATGTGTTGATCGATCTCTACACACACGATTCCAAAGCCTACCGTCTGTCTAATCTTGACGGTATCGTAAAACTTGAACAAATGAATATGAAAAACGCTTCGTAGGAAGCGTTTTTAACTGTAATCCTGTTTTCCTTTCTTCCGGATCGACGGATGCCCGGCAAGGATCTTCTTGATACCGTGCGGATGCGGGAATGCGATCTGCAAGACACCGGAATCGATGCCGATAACGATCCCTTCTCCATATATCTTATGTATGACTGCATCGCCGTTGCGATAGATATCATCTTTCGGTTTTTCCTTGCGCTGATCTTTTATCACGATGTCTTCGTCAAAGATCGCCGATTTGAAGGATGACGGTTTTTCATCGACATTGTCGATATAACGTTCATCGATCTCTTTGATAAACCGCGAAGGAAGTTTCGATGCCTGAATGACGTATGAGAAACTGTTGGATTCACTCAGATAAAGCAGTTTTTTCGCCCGTGTGTAGGCAACATAGGCAAGTCTTCTTTCTTCCTCGAGACCCTTCGTGCCTTCCGCGAGTGTCCTTTCCGAAGGGAAGATCCCTTCCGAAAGACCGATCACAAAGACACAGTCGAATTCCAGACCTTTTGCTGAATGGATCGTGCAGAGACTGACCGCATCACCGGTCTCTTCGGATGCCCTGTCGGTATACAAGGAGATCATCTGAAGATACTCGTCCAATGTGGAATCAGGATAATCCTGTGAATACTGTTTGATATCATCGAGAAGGGATTTGACATTTTCAAGGCGTTCCGTCTCCCCTTCTTTTTCCAGCATCGTCCTGTATCCGGAATCATCCAGCACTTCCTGCAGAAGAAGTTCCAGATCGCCATTCTCCATATCCTGCCGCCACTTCTCCACCATTCTGACGAACGCATCAAAAGTATCGCGGTTTTTCGGATACATTCCGTTTTTGATGACTTCATACATCGATATGTTTCTTTCGGTCGCGATCGCCTGGATCGCCTCGATCGTTTTAGGACCGATCGCCCTTCTTGGTGTATTGATGATCCTGATAAAAGCGAGATCATCAGCTCTGGTGATCATGCGCAGATAAGAAAGGATATCCTTCACTTCCATGCGCTCATAGAAACGCAGACCGCCATATATCACGTATGAGATACGGTTTTCGATCAGGACCTTCTCTATATCACGGGAAAGATAGTTTGCCCGATAGAGCACTGCCATATCCCTGTAGTTGTATCCGTCTCCATGCAGCTTGATGATCTGGTTGGCGACATAGTTGGCTTCCGATAGTTCGGACATACAACTCTTATGAATGATCTTGCTTCCATCCCCGTTCTTTGAGAACAGTTCCTTGTCTACCCTGGCCTTATTGTTTTTGATCAGAGAGTTGGCACCAGAAAGAATATTGTTGGTAGAACGGTAATTCTGGTTCAGAATGATCGTCTTCGTATCCTTGAAGTCCTTATCGAAATTAACGATGATGTTGACATCCGCTCCTCTCCAGGTATAGATCGTCTGATCGGGATCGCCGACGACATAGACATTGTCGTGAACGGTCGAAAGCTGCCGGATCAATTTATACTGTTCCTTGTCAATATCCTGAAACTCGTCGACATGGATATAATGGAACTTTTTCGACCACTTCTCCAGGATATTCGGGAATAAGGTAAAGAGCCTTGTCGTGAAAAGGATAAGATCATCGAAATCCAAGGCATAGAGCTGTTTGAGTCTCTTGTCGTAATATGCGTATACTTTCGCCTTGTTTATAATACGTTCTTCTCCATAGGAATACTCCATCGCCTTTTCCGGATCGACATTCATATACTTGTTGTTGGCGATATAATCCAACGAAGCTCCATAAGGGTATTCCTTCTTATCTATGCCGATCTCCTTGTAGGCTTCCTTGAGGATCTGACGCTGATCATCCGCATCAACGACCGTGAAATTCTTGGGATAATTGAGCGCCT
>CADBND010000232.1 GCA_902795875.1 uncultured Erysipelotrichaceae bacterium | reverse complement strand
TGGATGTCTTCAAAAAGGATACGCATACACAGCGAGTGGATCGTCGAGATCCAGCATCCTGTTCCCTTGTCTCCCAGCATATCATTGATCCTGGTCTTCATCTCTTTTGCTGCCTTGTTGGTAAAAGTGATCGCCAGGATATGATAAGGACGGACGTCTTTCTGTTCGATCAGGTAGGCAATGCGCATCGTTAAAACGCGGGTCTTACCGGAACCGGCACCCGCGATGATTCTTATGTGTGCAGACTCGTCCGTGACGGCTGCTTTCTGTCTTTCATTCAGCTGTGAATATTTGACCATCTTAATACTTCTGAGATTTCGCTAAATAATAATTCTTGTAATTCCGATCGCCCGTCACGTCTTTGATCACCGTGACATATTCGGGGATCTCGACCTTCCTGCCATCACTCGGGCGGTCGATCGAAAGGATGCCTTTGCTGGTATCGAAATCAAAAACATCCAGTTTGTAGAACAGATCCTTCTTTATGAAAGAGTAACGCATCTTGTCGATCACATTGAGATCATGATCGATCTGATGGAAATAATCCTTGTATTCCCTTTCCGTAAGGACTCTGTCCGTCTTGATCCGTTCATTGCTGGAAAGATAGTTGGCTTCGGAATAAGTGTACATCGTATCGGAATCTCTTTCTCTGCTTCGGATACGTCTCTCATAGCCGTTTTCGCTCTTCAGGTAATGCTGGATAATGTGCGAAGTTGAATAATTGGCTTCGGACCTGAACTTTTCAAGGACCTCTTCGTTGACTTCGATCAGATACTTGTCAAAACGTTCTACCGGTGTACCTTCACCGAGATATTCAAAGACAGATTGTATCGCCTTGATCATCTTGATCTCAAACACGTTCTCATTGCCGATGATCACTCTGTTGGGATGACTGTCCCAGGACATCAAAGCCATATCATCCATCTTCCTGGCTTCTTCAACGGTCTCGTATCGTGCGGCGTTGTTGGCAAACGTATAAGCCTCTTCCTTGCCTTTGGCAGCCGTCACAAGATGGACGACCATATCGTATCGGTCGTTGATCTCATCCACTTTCATGCCGAAATCCGCAATGATCTTTTCAAAGTCCTCTCTGCCGACATAGGCCATATCATCGAAGATGCCACGGTCGATAAAGATCAGGACTTTTTCCCCTTCGATCTCCTGAGCTGCCTTATAACAGATCTCTTCTTTTTTTAGCTGCAGGTCAATACAGTACTTCTGGAACTCATACATGCCCATCGTAGCGGGCGAAATGCCTCCGGAAATAAGATCGGTAGCCGATTCATGATCAATGATGACCCGATAGCCTCTTTCCTCAAAGACCTGCTGTGCTCTGGATGTGAATGTGGTCTTGCCCGAACAGGGACCTCCGGTAAATACGATACGTTTAATCGTTTTCATAACAGCTCCTCAATTTTTCATTCAATTTCGAATAGATATTCTCTCTGAACCATTTCTCACTCGACATGGCAACCGCCTCATCGATCGGAAACCAGGCAACACCAGAGTTTTCATCCTCCTTGACGGACAGTTTTTCCGTATCGTCCGCCTCCAGAAGATAAGTCACATTCAGGTGCAGATGTGTAGGTACATACTCACCTCTTCGGTAATGGGAGTTCACACTCACGACTTCCAGCGAAAAGATGTCGTTGCATAAAGGATAGACATCCTTAACACCGGATTCCTCTTTCACTTCCCGTAAAGCGACTGCCAGGCAATCCGTTTCGCCATCGCAATGTCCGCCCAGCCAGGACCAGGAATCATAGATCTTGTGATAAGCCATCAGGATCTTGTCCCGGTTCTTGTTTACGACCCAGGCTGAAGCAGTCATATGGCCTAACAGATTCGTCCGGAAAAAGGCATCTTCGTACTTTTCCAGAAAAGAAAGGATCGTTTCCCGGTCTTTCTCTTCCTGTATATTGTAAGGCTTATACTTGCGGATATCCTCTATGACATTCACATAATCATTTTACTACATGCGTGTTAAAATTTACTTATGATTACGAGTGAAAACTTCAAAGATTACACCCTGCTGGATGCGGGAGACAGAGAGAAACTGGAGAGCTGGAAAGGCGTGATCCTTCGCCGTCCCGACCCGATGGCAATATGGCCGAAATACAAGCCGGAACTCTGGGAAAAAGCCGATGCCAGTTATCACCGTTCCTCCTCCGGAGGCGGACATTGGGAATACGCAAAGAAACTACCCGATTCCTGGAATGTCGAATACGCCGGACTCACTTTCAAAGTATCTCCGACCGGATTCAAACATACAGGGCTCTTCCCGGAACAGTGCGCAAACTGGGATCTCATCAGGGAAAAGATCAAAGACAGAAAAGATGCGCGTATCCTGAACCTCTTTGCCTATACCGGAGCTGCCACGATGGCGGCTGCCAAAGCAGGCGCAACGGAAGTCGTCCATCTGGATGCTGCCAAAAGCATCAACGAATGGGCGAAAGAAAACATGAAACTCTCTTCTCTGCAGGATAAGACGATCCGTT
>CADBND010000231.1 GCA_902795875.1 uncultured Erysipelotrichaceae bacterium | reverse complement strand
GAAGAAAACAGTCATGGCTGCCGATGGCGGCATCCCGAAAAACAGAGGTTTTCTTGTCAATAAGATCATGTCTTTTCTTATGAACAGGCATGATCATTTCCTCAGTTCTTCGGAAGTGACGGACCGCTATTTTCTATATTACGGCGTGAAGAAGGAACAGATCTCTCATTATCGCTTCACTTCTCTGACTGAGGAGAATATTAAGGCGAACAGTGCTTTGATAGAAGATAGAGATAGATTAAGAAAAGAACTTGGTTTGGATGATACCTTCATGATCCTGAGCGTAGGTCAGCCGATCGATCGCAAAGGATTCGATATCCTGCTTCATTCCTATCTGGAAAGCGGTCTGGGCGATCGATGCAAGATCTTTATAATCGGTGGAGAACCGCAAGAAAAGGTCAAAAAGATCATTGTTGACAACAGAATGAATAATGTTTTTTTCCCGGGACTGATGGGTTCAGAAGAGCTTCGCAAATACTACGCCTGTGCCGATCTGTTTGTCTTATGTACAAGGGAAGATATCTGGGGACTGGTTATCCAGGAGGCGATGTCTTACGGTCTGCCGGTCATCAGCAGCGACAATTGTGTGGCAGCCGAACATTTCGCAAATCTGGACGGCAGCGTTGTGATCTGTGCCAATGAAAATGAAAAAGAATACGGTGCTCAGATCAGAAAAGCGTATGAAGATGCAGAATACCGCAAGGAACTGTCGGAAAAAGCTTTATCTCAGGTCAGTTCCTATACTATTGAAAACAGCGCTCGAGATATAATAAATGACCTGAGTCTGCTATAATTGTAAAGATGAGATCGTTAATCGTAATTCCTGCATATAACGAGGAAGAAAACATCGGAAAAGTGATCGACCGTGTCAAGCAGTATGACATCGATTATTTGGTCGTGAATGACTGTTCGACCGATTCCACCGGTGCCATTTTGGATGAGAAGGGGATACAGCATCTGGATCTGCCGATCAATCTGGGTATCGCGGGCGTCACAAGACTGGGTTTTAATTATGCCCATGACAACGATTACGATTGCGTCGTCTGTATTGATGGCGATGGCCAGCATCTTCCGGAATATGTGAAGGATCTGATGAAGGAAATAGAAAACGGTTGTGATTATGTTGTTGGTTCAAGGTTCCTAAGTGAGAAAAAGCCGTGGTCGATGCGGATGCTGGGAAGCAGACTGCTGTGCTTCCTGATCTTTCTCAAGACGCGCAGAAAGGTCACTGATCCGACAAGCGGAATGCGGGCATTGGGACGCAAGGTCATCGACGAGTTCGATAAGTCCATGAATTTCTACGCGGAGCCGGATGCGTTATGCCATCTGCTGCGCGAAGGTTATAACGTCAAAGAGATACAGGTCAAGATGAAGGAAAGAGATGGTGGCGTTTCTTATTTTGCCAATCCTTTCAAATCTGTTTACTATATGCTTTGTGAGATCCTGTCGATCATCTTTATCCAATAGGGGGAGTTCAATATGAGTGTAAGTTTACGTTTAGGCTTATTGATCGCTTCCCTTTCGGTATTGATCTTCATTATCACCACGGTAGCTCATAAGAGATTGAATATCCGTTATTCGATCGTCTGGATCCTTTGGGCTCTTTTGTCTTTATTGATGGCCATATTCCCGGAGATCTTCTACGGTCTTTCGGATCTTCTGGGCATTCAGATGCCGGTCAACACGGTCTTTCTGATCATGACGGCCTTACTGTATGCATTGACTTTTTATGTCTACATCACCATGACAAAACAGACCGATCAGATCGTCAAACTGACTTATGAGATCGCCTACCTCAAGAAACAGCTCGAGGAGATGAAGAAGAAATGAAAGACAGGATGTTCGTTGCATCGGGAAGTTTCGTTCCCTACAACGATACGGTGACGCTGCTGACATACAAGAGGCTCCGTAATCTCGATCTTGATATCGATGTCTTCTGTTTTAAGGGCAAGGAAGATCCGAGTTTACTCAAGGAACTGGAAAAGGATGAACAGTTTAAGAAGTTTCATCTGAACTATACGACTGACCTTGACTGGGCGGTGCCGCGCAATTATCCGTTCCGGCTGCCGGTCAGTCTGGTATATATGAAAAAATACATCGATGATGCATTGAAAGAATTCGAAAAGAAAGAGTATAAGTATCTTTTTACTTCGATCGTTCCGGGTGTATCTCATCTGGCCGGACTTAAGATCAAACAGAAGCATCCGGAAGTGAAGTGGATCGCTTCCTTTTCCGATCCTTTCAAGAATTCACCATACAAGAAGACCGATCTTTCGGATCGTTCTTTTGTTTACCGGATAGCTTTCAATGTCGGCGGATTCGCGCTGTACAACGACAGATATGAAGAAGCAGCCGTCCTCAACGCCGACCGTCTGGTCTTCATTTGCGAGGAACAGCGGGATTTCACGTTGAAACAGTATCCCGATTATGGAAAGCTGCTTGAAAAATCAGTCATCTATCCGCTCACCTATATTCCGGAGTGGGATATGTATGACGAACTGCTGGATGTGCCTCGGACGCATCACAAGCCGATGCAGGCGGTCCACTTGGGCAGGCTGTATGGGCTGAGAAAGATCGATTCCTTCCTGGAAGCGTTGAAGGAACTTAAGGAAGAAGACAAGGATCTTAAGGACAAGATCGTCTTTCATCAGTATTCCGAGATCCAGGCTCCGGATGTGAAGAAGATCGGTGAATACGGGCTGGAAGGACTCTTTGTCCTGCACGACAAGGTGACTTATCAGGAATCGGTGGAGATCATGAAGAACAACGATGTTCTGGTTTTATTCGATACGCTGATGCCTGGAGCGGAGGTACAACCTTATCTTCCCAGCAAGATCGTCGAATATCTGATGCTGAAGAAGCCGATACTGGGTATCTGTGACAGCAATTCGCCGAGTTACCGCATTTTAAAGGAATACGGTTTTGATACAGTCGGTTCAGATAAGGACGTCATCAAGGAAAATATCAGGAAGATCATTGAGGATAAGGGAGAATATGATTACTCTTTATCAAAGCTGAACAACGACAACTATGGTACACTGTTGATTGACAAATTATGAAAGATAGATGCAAGAAACTGATCGAACGGGTCAGGACGAATTTTAAGAAAAAACCATTATTGAATGCCGGGTTGATCATAGCCTGGATCTTGATCGTTGTATTGACGCTGCTGTTTAACCGCGATTCTTTGGGCAAACTGTCAAGCGGCAACGAATTCTACGATCAATATATCGAATTGACCAAGGATGTGCATATTACTGAGACCGTGCCGATCGAAGAAGGAGCGGATACAGTCGCAGTAAAAATGGCGACCTATGCCCGTCGCAATGCCGGAAACATCCATGTTTTGGTAAAGGGAATGGATTCCGATAAGGTTTATGCGGAAAAGGATATCCGTGTCGGAAGCATCCAGGATAATGCCTTCACAAGGATTCCATTGAATCAAGAACTTCAACAGGATGATGATGAAATGATCGTCGTGGAACTTTCTTCAGACAGTGAAGAAGGAAGAAGCGTCGGTGTCTATTATTCTTCTTTCAAGGTCTTTGAGGACAGCAAGCTTACGATCAACGAAGAGGTCCAGGAAGGGGATCTGACTTTGCGTTATCTGGTGAAAAACGATGAACTGACACTGTTCTACAACATCGTCATCACCTGGGTGATCATCACTTTCTCTTTGATCATATTCACGGTCTTGCTGATTAAACCGCGCTATGAAGTGATCTTCACAATGATGACGATCGCTTTCGGATTGACGTTCCTGTTAGTTATCACACCGATGTCACCACCGGATGAGACGGTCCATTACGAGTATTCTTTCCAGCTTTCCAACTACATGATGGGCAAGGATCACATGTATTTTGACGAAGAATATCAGAATTACGGTGATTTTGCGGGACATTTCAATGTTTCTGCTGCCTATATGCGTTTCATCAGGAAGATCAACCGTCCGCTGTCATTGGACAACAAGATCATCAAAATGAAATTCGATATCGAAGAGTCCTACAAGACTTGCTTTGTTCCCCAGGCTTTGGGTATTACTGTCGCAAGGCTTCTGAACTGGAACATGCTTCGTACGTTCTATCTGGGAAGGCTCTTCAATCTGATCTTCTATATCTTTTGCGTTTATATCGCGATCAAGAAGACGCCGGTCCACAAACTGCTGCTTGGCATCATGGCGACCTTGCCGATATTCATACAGCAGGCGGCATCTTATTCCTATGACTGTTTCATCAACGGTTTGACCTTTGTACTGATCGCATTCCTTTTGAAGTGGATGCACCAGAAGGAGACGATCGACAGAAAAGAATTCATATTCGTCTTTATCTGTTCCGTACTGATCGCACCGATCAAGGTCGTCTACGGTCTCTTTGTGTTCCTATACTGGTTTGTTCCGGCTGAACGTTACGGTTCCAAACGCAACAAGGTCATCGGCACGCTTATTCTGACGGCGCCGCCGATATTCGAAATAACGATCCTCTTATTCCCATTGATCTTCAGGATCGTAAGAAAGGCTTTCGAAAAGCTGACGGAGGCAAGGATCTCTTCCGGAACGCATCTGTTGGGCAAAGGAAGAGGAGCGTATGCAAGATTCGGTCCCATCGTTCCTTTGAAGGAAGGTGACGACTATTATTCTTTCGCATATGCGACCGACCATCCTATCGAGATGATCGTGATCTTCCTACGGACGATCCGTGTCTATCTGAAATCCTGGTTCTACGGTTCGATCGGCAGAGCACTTTCGGGCAATTCCCTGATCCTTCCGACGAGCCTTGTACATGGCATGCTGGGACTGCTGATCATGGCCTCTTTAAGAGAAGAAGAAAAAACGGAACCGATCTGGTTCAAGATCGTATCCATTTTCCTGTGCGTCTTTGCCGGATTCATGATGTGCGGTGGAATGCTGGTGTCATGGACGGAGATCAATCAGGACATCATCGAAGATTTCGGCGGTCCGGTCATTCAGGGTATCCAGGGACGCTATTTCTCACCGCTGTTACCTTATGTCTTTATCCTTATCCACAACAACAAGATCAAACTACCTAAGTGGATAGATGATTATGCGATCCTGGCGTTTGTTGCCATCGTTTTCGAAGTGGTCGTATATGTTTTGTCTTATACATTTGTGAATTAACGGATCCACAGATTAAAATAAATTTATGAAGATCACGATCGTTACCTGTTTTGAATCGAATGAGGAACGGGTGAACTTTATTTATGATGCATGTAAAGCCCGGAACTACGAGGTAAAGGCATACAGTTCCGATTTTTCACATATCCATAAACAGGTCAGGACAAAAGCGCCTGATGGAATAACACTAGTCAAGACGAAATCTTACAAAAAGAACCTTTCTTTCGGAAGGATCTTTTCACATATGCAATTTGCAAAGGATGTCTTTGCCTTGCTGGAAGAGGATGTTCCCGATCTGATCTGGCTGATCGCTCCGGCCAATTCTTTGATCAAAGAAGCAAAGAAATACAAAAACAGACATCCGGGCGTAAA
Source organism: uncultured Erysipelotrichaceae bacterium (assembly GCA_902795875.1). Lineage (GTDB taxonomy): Bacteria > Bacillota_I > Bacilli_A > Erysipelotrichales > Erysipelotrichaceae > Colivicinus. Next base: position 5,346 of record CADBND010000231.1, on the reverse strand, counting down.
GGTCATCGTCGATATCATCGACATGTGGCCGGAATCACTGCCTGTCAGTCTCAATAAGGACCTGCTTCCTTTTGCAATATGGAGAGATGTCCGGGCAAAAAACATCGGTTGTGCGGATGCCGTGGTCAGCGAATGTGATATGTATCAGACGATCTTAAAGAAGGAATATGACGGCAAGATCACGACGATCTACTGGGCGAGAGACAATGAAGATATCGTCAATGAACCAAGAACTGATGACTCCGTCCTTTCTTTAGTCTATATCGGTTCGATCAACAATATCATCGATATCGACAGGATCGTCGATGTCCTTTCTTCTGCGGATAGAAAAGTGATCCTTCATGTGATCGGAGAAGGGGAAAGTACCGATTCTTTCCTGGAAAAAGCTTCCAAGGTATGTGAGGTAGTCTATCACGGAGCGATCCGGGATGAAAAGAAAAAAAGTCAGATCTTTGATCAGTGCCATGCGGGCATCAATATTTACCGTGAGGATCTTTATATCGGCTTTACGACCAAATGTATCGATTATTTTGCGCACGGCCTTCCGATCATCAACACGATCAAGGGAGATACCTGGAGAATGGTGAAGGAAAGGGATGCCGGCATCGATCTGGAAAAGGATACTGTTCTGGACAGTGAAACACTGATCAGACAGCGGAAAGGACATGAAAAGATCGTCGAGCTGTATAATGAAAACTTTACCAAGAAGGCGTTTTGCGAAAGATGTCTTGAAGTCATCGATGAGGTGATGAAATGAGAGTGATCGTACTACTTTCTTCGTACAATGGCGAAAGATATATCCGGGAACAGTTGGATTCTCTTTTGGCGCAGAAGCTGCAGCCTTATCGCATCATCATAAGAGATGACGGTTCAAGTGATGGAACGATCAGTATTCTTGAGGAATACTGTAAAAAGTACGATTTTATCTCCTTTTATACGGGTGAAAACCTCAAACCTGCTAAGTCGTTTTGGGATCTGATAAATAATTCTGAGGAAGCCGACTATTATGCGTTATGCGACCAGGATGATGTCTGGTTTGAGGATAAACTGGAAAGGGCAGTTGAACTCCTAAGTAACGAAGATAATAATAAGCCTTTATTGTATTGCAGCAAGTATACTCTTACGGATGAGGATCTGAATCCGATCAATTCCAATGTCTCGTCTTTGTATAACTTCTCGGATTTTCCGCATGCGCTGATCTATCATACCGCGCCGGGTTGTACTTTTGTCTTCAACGAAGCGGCCAGAAAACAGATCCTGCGCTATGACGTGAATAAGGAATACTGTATCATTCATGACGCCATCATCCACAAGGTCGTCACGCTCTACGGGAAGATGATCCTGGATCCGGAAAGCCATATGTTTTATCGCCAGCATGGTGACAATCAGATCGGCATGGATGCTGATCCTATCCGGACTTTCTTTGGGCGTATCGGACGTTTTTTGAACGGTCAGATCCGCAATTATCGTCGGAATACAGCCAGATCGCTGTTAAGAGTCTATGGACAAGATTGCGATCCGGATAAGAGAAAACTGATCGAAACGGTAGCTTTTTATGATGAAGATAAGAAACTGAAGAAGGCACTGCTGACTTCCAAATGCTTCCGCAGCGGTACGGTCAACGACCTTTTCTTTTGTTTCCTCGTATTAGTAAATTATATTTAAACGTGTTAGAATTAGGAATATGTTAAAGAAAATGAATAAAAAAGCGATTATTATCGGCTTACTGGCTGTTTTTGTATTGGGCGCTACGCTGATCATGTTTTCAGATAAGATCGGTGGTTCGGGTTCTTCCAATTCTGCAAAAGGTGGATCAGAAATGATCGAAGCCAACGATGTATCCGATGAGATCACGAAAGGTACGGTCGTATCACAGACTTTCAAATGTACGGAAGACAGTGTAGGCAAAGTAGCCCTTGTTTTCAACAAACTTTATAGTCTTGAAAACACATATATTACAGTAGAATTACTGGATGGAAATAACACTATTCTGAAGCAAGATATCAATGTTGCGGATATTCCCGATCAGCACCGTGTATATGCGAAGGGAAGCACAGTCAGCGGTCTGAAGGGAAAAGAACTCACACTGAAGATCTATCCGGCTTCCGATTCTGATACGGGTGTGGCACTTATGATCAACAACAGTGTCCGATCCACTTTCAGTTTCGGTTCAAAAAAGATGACCGGAAGCATCTGCTTCTCTGTGTCAGGCGATTGATCAATGACAAAAGAAAAATTAAGAAAGATATTTTTACTTACTTTTATTTTCTATACTGTTTTTGCAGTATCTTTTTATTTTCTGGCCGGAGATCAGCTGAAATATCGAAAGGTCGAAGAAAGCAATTCGATCGTTGAAGCGGATGCGGTGACCAGGGAACTTACAAGAGGCATCATCGTTTCCCAGGATTTCGTTGTTCCGGTCGACAATATCGAAAGTGTATCGATCGTTTTCACAAAACTGTATCGGGAAGGCAAAGGCGATCTGATCGTCTGCCTGGTCGATGGAACCAACGTGTTATATTCTCAGGAATATGACATTGCGAAAGATGTTCCGGAACAGCACAGGCTTTATCTGACTCCAAAAACACCTATTTCGGGGTATAAAGGTCATGAACTTACGTTAAGAATTCTGTCTCATGCCAAGGCTAATGAAGGCGTTTCGGTGATGATGAATAAGCAGAACGCGCCGGAAGGATCGATGATCAAAGTCGGCAGTGAGATGGTCGAAGGTACTTTGTGTTTTTCGGTCAGCGGTTCTGATGTGATCGCGATAAGCCAGTATTATTGGGCGATCATGGGCGTTCTTGGTGCTTTACTGGCGGTCCTGCTCATCCTTTCTTACAACAGTTATCTTCATGGAAAATACAACTATATCGTCATTGCGATCGCTGCGATCTACCGCTATCAGTTTCTGATCTCACAGCTGGTCATCCGCGATTTCAAAACGAAATACAAAAGATCCATATTGGGCGTTTTCTGGAGCTTCCTGAATCCGCTGATGACGATGACGGTTCAGTTTCTGGTCTTCTCGACTTTCTTTTCTTCGGACACTAGGAACTATCCCATCTACTTATTGTGCGGTGTCGTCTGCTTCAGTTTCTTCAATGAGTGCACGACGATGTGCCTGACTTCGATAAGCGGCAATGCGCGTCTGATCACCAAGGTCTATATTCCGAAGTACATCTTCCCACTTTCGCGGACGATTTCTTCTTCTACCAACCTGGCGATCTCGCTGGTTCCACTGGTTCTGGCGTCTTTGATCCTTGGCGTTTCGATCAGGCCACAGGCGATCTTATTCTTCTACTTCATTGCCTGTCTGATCATCTTTTCGTTCGGGATCGGCTTATTCCTTTCCGCGCTGATGGTCTTTTTCAGGGATATTCAGTTCTTATGGACTGTCCTGATCCAGATCTGGATGTATGCCACACCGATCTTTTATCCGGCTGAGATCGTTCCGGATAAGTATCGCTTCGTGATCCGTCTGAATCCTCTTTATCATTTCATCGGCAATTGCCGTACTGTTCTGATAAACGGCATATCGCCCGAACCGCGGGCATATGTCTTCTGTCTGCTGTTTGCGTTACTTTCTTTATTTATCGGTGCCTTTACGTTCAAAAAGACACAGGATAAATTCTCGTTATATCTGTAGAGGTCCTTATGGCTGAAAATATGATCGAAGTTGAAAATGTGACGATGAAATTCAGGATGTCAGACGAACCTCTGAATTCCCTGAAGGAAGTCTTTACGGTAGCTGCAAGAGGAAAGTTGAAATTCAACGAGTTTTTGGCATTAGATAATGTTTCTTTCGTCCTTGAAAAAGGTAAGACCTTAGGTCTGATAGGCAAGAACGGTGCCGGAAAATCAACGACTCTGAAGCTGATTTCGGGTATCCTCAAACCGACTTCCGGTAAGATCAGGACTTATGGGAATATCGTTCCGATGCTGGAACTGGGTGCCGGATTCGACCTGGAACTGACCGGAAAGGAAAACATTTACCTCAATGGTGCGATCCTGGGCTATTCCAAGGAATATCTTGAGTCAAAATATGACGAGATCGTCGATTTTGCGGAGATCCGTGACTTTATCGACATGCCGATCCGGAATTATTCTTCCGGTATGATGGCGAGGCTTGCTTTCTCGATCGCTTCCGTCGTACAGCCGGAGATCCTGATCGTTGATGAGATCCTGGCGGTCGGCGATGTCGCTTTCCAGGAGAAGAGTTTCAACCGCATGAAGGAACTGATGTCGGGTGGGGCGACGGTCCTGTTTGTTTCCCACGACCTGGAAAAGATAGAGGAGATGTGTGACAAAGTCATCTGGCTCGATCATGGAAGAGTCGTCATGTTCGGTGATACGGATGAAGTATGTAAAGCTTATAAAGAAGCACAGGGAATAAAGGCATGATGAACGTATTGGTCGTCTCAACTACTTTTATTCCTTCTGTTTTATTATGCGGACATTGTCAGCTTGAATATCTGGAAAAACAGGGGAAATGCAACTACAAGTTTTCCATTTCCCACTTTATCAATAAACGGAATGTGGAATGGGCGGATATCATCGTCTTTTTAAGATCTGATTCCGATATCGACGCTTATGTTTCGAAGATCGCAAAGAAGACTGGCAAGAAACTGATCTATGTCATGGATGACGATCTTCTGAATGCCCCTTCCTATCTGAGCAGCGCACCATACTATCTTCTGCCTTCAACTAATAAAAATATAAGAACAATCATGTCCAACTGTGATACATTTCTGACTCCTTCTCCAGTACTGATGGAAAAATATGGTGACTCTTTCAGATATAAATATCTGATTGCGGAACCATCATTAAACAGAATCAACAGGAAGCCTAAAAATGACAAAGTCAAGATTGGTTTTGCCGGATCGATTGACAGAGCTCAGGATATAAATAATATCTTATCGAATGCCATAAGAGAAATCGTAAAAAAATATGGAGATAGTATTGAGATAGAATTCATGGGAGCCAAACCTGATTTTGTGGATGAATTAGGTTTAACTCATCTTCCATATCAGGATGGCTATGATGCCTATACTGCCTATATGGCAAAATGCAACTGGGATATTGGCCTGGCGCCAATGCCGGAAACACCATTCCACAGATGCAAGTATTTCAATAAATATGTTGAATATGCTTCTTTTGGTATTGCTGGTGTCTATACGGATTGCGAACCATATGTATTTGGAATAAGGGATAGAGAAAATGGTTTGCTGGTAAAGAATACAACCGAAGATTGGGTTAGAGCAATCAGTGAATTGATCGATAATGAAAAACTCAGAAACAGAATATCAAAAGAATGTTTAAAAGAAGCAAATGAAATATATTCTT
>CADBND010000230.1 GCA_902795875.1 uncultured Erysipelotrichaceae bacterium | reverse complement strand
GAAAAAGGGCGATCTATCCATATTCGGTTCACTGATGACGGCTCTTTCTTCGACGATCGGTACCGGAAACATCATCGGCGTAGGTACGGCGGTGGCAGTCGGAGGACCGGGTGCGGTGCTTTGGACCTGGATCGGCGGAATCTTCGGGATCGCTACGAAATACAGCGAATCCTTTATTGCCGTGAAATACCGCAAGAAGCAGGAAGATGGCAGCTATATGGGCGGTGCGATGACTGCCTTTGAGCATCTTGACAAGCCGTTGATGGGAAAGATCTTTGCCTGGTGTTGTGCACTGGGTGCGTTCGGGATCGGCTGTTCTTCGCAATCCAAGGCTCTTGTGGATGTCATGTACAACAATTTCGGGATCAATACGGTCCTGACAGCTCTTGTCGTTTGCGGGCTTACGGCTCTGGTCGTATTCGGCGGCATCAAGTCCATCGCCAATGTCTGTGAAAGACTGGTCCCGTTCATGTCAATCGTCTATACACTTGGCTGCATCGTTATCCTTATCTTCAATATACGTTATCTCCCGGAAACAATCTCTTTGATCGTAGTATCGGCTTTTACGAAACGGGCTGCTTTGGGTGGTTTCATCGGAACAGGTGTCATTCAGGCAGCCAGAGCCGGTATTGCGAGAGGTTTATTTTCCAATGAAGCCGGTATGGGTTCTGCTCCGCAGGCAACGGCAGCTTCCGTAGCGAAAAATGCGGTCAAGCCTGCACTTGTCGGTTCTACCGGTGTTTTCTGGGATACTGTTGTCGTCTGTCTGATGAGCGGTCTGGTGCTTGTTTCCAGTATCATCGGAAATGACCAGATCTCCTGCATACTGGAAGACGGTTCCGTGATCTCAGGTTCGGGATTGGTCACCGCCTGTTTCAATCAGATCCCCATTTTGGGAAAGCCCTTACTGACCTTTGGCATCATCACGTTCGCATATTCTACGATCCTTGGCTGGAGCTATTACGGGGAAAACTGTATCAAGTATCTTTTCGGTCATAAGGCTATCCGTATCTATCAGGCCTTATGGATCGTCGTCATTTTCATCGGTGCGATCGTTTCAGAAGGCGTCGTATGGACACTTGCGGATATCCTGAATGCCGCCATGTGCATTCCTAACGTCATTGCGGTGCTGATGTTGCGCGACCAGATCGAAAAGGAAACGCAATACTATCTGTATGGCGACAGATTAGAAGAAAGCGATCCGCAGCTTCAATAGAAAAGGACAGGTGAACCGAATATCACCTGTTTTTCATATTCGGCGATTAAAATAAAAGTATGGAAAAAAGAAATGTATTATTCCTGTTGACGCCTAAGACACAAGTGGCATGTCTGAACGCAAATATGAATGGAAGACAGGCTCTTGAGAAGATGCGGGCGCACGGTTATTCCGCGATCCCGCTCATTTCGGAGAATGGCGAATACATTGGGACTGTCTCGGAAGGCGACCTGCTGTGGCATATCGTAAAAGGAAATGAGGTCTCGCTGGCAGATTTGGAAGATGTGAAGATCTGTGATCTGATCCGCAAAGAAGTTCCTGCGGTCAAGGTCGATGCGGATATCGAGGAGCTCGTGGAGCGGATCACCAACTATAACTTCGTTCCGGTCGTGGATGATCGCAATGTGCTGATGGGGATCGTGACCAGAAGAAAGGTCCTGCAGGAACTGCTGGAACTGTAAAGAATACCGCACGATGTGCGGTATTCTTATGCTTTCTTTCCGTTATCCATTAATACATAGACTTCCATGGCGATAGCAGCCAGGATGACGAGGACTTCCACGATCACGATCGGCGGGAAGATGGAAAAGATCCGGTTCAGGGCAACTGCCAGCAATAGCAGGAAGGCGATCATCTGTAATGTCGGGAACGCCTTTTCTTTTTCTCTGATCTCTTTCTTTTCTTCCTCTTCCTCTTCCTTACTGATAAGTTCGACCAGGTCGGCTGAGGTGATGACGCCGACGATATGATTGTTTTCCTTGTTTAAGACAGGGATCGAATCTTCGGAGTAATCGGCTAAGGTCTCGATCGCGGCATCGGTGATCTCTTCCTTGTCGTAAACAAAGGGGTAGGATGTGATGATTTTTCCGTCGAGATCTTCGTCTTTCTTGGTTATAAGCAGATCTCTAAGCGTCAGCGCACCGTAGAACTGTTCATCTTTTACGATGTAGAGAGTCTCAATGTTGTCGTTTTCTTCCGCTTTTTCGATAAGTTCATCGATCGAGCGCTTGATGCCTATGCCATACGGCAGGGTGATGAAGTTGGTGGTCATCAGAGAACCGAACTGATCGTCATCATAGGACTGAATGAGCTGGATATCGGACTTGTATTCCGGTTCGATGAGGTTGATGATCTGTTCGGCTTTCTTTTCGTCCAGTCCTTCCAGGATATCGATCGCATCGTCGGCGTCCATCTCTTCCAGGATGTCGGCTGCTCTTTCGTTTTCCAGTTCGGCGAAGTATTTGTCCACATCTTCGGAAAGATAGGCGAAGATATTGGAGGTTGCCTCGACTCCAATCGCCTTGTAGAGTCTTTTTCTTTCTTCGGGAGAAAGATAGGTCAGTGCATCGGCGATATCGTTGTCATGGTAGTTGGTAAGGGTCTGGGCAAGCAGCTTTGAATTCTTGGTCTTGCGGATCAGATCGAATATTTCCTGTGTATAGTTTCTTTCTTCGATGTTTTCTTCCATGATTTTTTCTTCCATCTTTCTTCTCCTTTCAGATCCACTTCTTGAATTTCTTGATATAGATGTTCTTGATGATCTGCGTGATGAACAGATAGACAGCCATCAGCACGACGATCCAGAGGATGTATGTATAAGGCAGAGGTGCCATATCCAGAATGTAGGCAATATCCGTAAGTCCCAGTACCAGTGTCACGATGACGATCGTAAAGCTTGAGATCAGAAGCTGTTTTCCGGGCATTCCCGAAACAAAGGGCAGTTTGTGCGTACGGATCGTGTGAATGACCAGGGTCTGGGAGATGACACCGAACATGAACCAGCCGCACTGGAAGGCATCCGCATGTTCGATCCTGTTATATCCGAATACGAACCACAGTATCAGGAAGCACAGGATGTCCAGAAACGTAGAGGTGAGTCCGAAATAGACCATGAAGCTCTTGAGGGAATCGATGTCCCATTTCATTGGCTTTTCGATGTAATCTTTTTCGACGTTGTCGTAGGGCATGCCGAACTGGGCAAAGTCGTTTAGGATGTTCTGTACCAGGATGTGTACAGGCTTGAGCGGCAGGAAGGGAAGCGCCAGTGAGGCGATCAGGACCGAGATCATGTTTCCGAAGTTGCCGGAGATGGCCATCTTCAGATACTTGTTCATATTCGCGAAGGTCTTCCGTCCTTCGATGACGCCTTCATCCAGAACATTCAGGTTCTTTTCCAGAAGGATAATGTCTGCCACTTCTTTGGCGATATCGACAGCCGTATCGACAGAGATACCGACATCCGCCTGTTTGAGCGGAGGAGCGTCGTTGATGCCGTCACCCATATATCCGACGACATGTCCGAGATCCTGATAGGTCTCTACGATCCGTTTTTTCTGGATCGGATTGAGTTTCGCAAACAGCTGTGATTTCCGGCAGGCGTTCTTGAGCTGTCCGTCGTTCATCATTTCAATCTGTGAACCGTTGTAACTGTAGGCCGTGTCGATCCCAATGCGCTTGCATATGTTGATGGCGACAGCTTGCGAGTCACCAGTCAATACGACGGTGCGGATACCATTGTTTTTGAGGGCTTCGATGGCTTGCGCAGCCGATTCTTTTGGTGGGTCGAGGAAGCCGATGAAACCGAGCAGCACCATGTCTTTCTCATCTTCCGTTGAGAATTCATCGACAGCGGGGATCTCGTTTTTCTGAGCGACGGCGATGACGCGTATGCCTTCAGCGCCGTTGTCTTCGGAGATCTGATAGGCTTTCTTCATTAGTTCCTCGTTCATCTCCCTGACTTCCCCGTCTATTTCGACGTAGGCACAGTTGGCGATGATCTCATCCACCGCACCTTTGGAGATGAGCTGTCTTTTGAGCTTGCGGTCTCTAAGCACGACCGACATCCTCCTCCTGGCAAAATCGAAGGGGATCTCATCTTCTCTTACATAGGACTTTTTCAGATAGGAAAGGCCTTCCTTCTCTCCACGGGAGATGATGGCTCTGTCCATCAGGTTCTTGAGTCCGGTCTGGAAATAGCTGTTGAGATAGGCGTGACGCAAAACTCTCAGGTCTTCCTTTCCGGTCGCATCAAGATATTTTTCAAGGATGATCTCATCCTGTGTCAGGGTTCCGGTCTTGTCGGTACAAAGGATGTCCATCTCACCGAAGGTCTGAATGGAGCCGAGGTGTTTGACGATGGTCTTTTTCTTGGACATTGAAATGGCACCGATCGCCAGAGAAGAGGTCATCATGACCGGCAGCATTTCCGGCATGATGCCTACAGCAATGGTGATGGCAAAGATGATGGAACCGAGCAGGTCATGCTTTGTCAGGTAGTTGCTTAAGAAGATCACCGGGATCATCACCAGCATGAACCGGATCAGCAGGGAAGTGATCGATTCCATATTCTTTTCAAAGACGCTCTTTTCTTCGATGTTCTGCAGCGTCTTGGACATATTTCCGAAATAGGTGTCGTTTCCGGTGAGGAGTACGACTGCTTTGGCAGAGCCGGATACAATATCGCAGCCCATGAAGCCGATGTTGCTGAGATCGGTGATGTTGTCTCCTTCACGGAAGTCCATATATTTTTCGACCGGTTCGGATTCACCGGTCAGCTGTGCCTGATCGACGAAGAGGTCTTTCGTTTCAAAAAAGCGCACATCTCCGGGGATCAGATCGCCGGATCCCAGTATCACCAGATCG
>CADBND010000229.1 GCA_902795875.1 uncultured Erysipelotrichaceae bacterium | reverse complement strand
ACTCATTGTCTGCGTCATATGGCTTGAATCCGGAAAGAAGTACTCCGTGAAGTGTGAATATATTCGCGACGCCGAGAAAGATGAGACCGAGGATAGCCATTTCATATAAGACGAGATAGATGGTGTTACTTCTGATGACGGAATAGATGAAATCGGGAAGATACAGCGAATCCGTCAGGGAGATCGTGAAACCGAAGCCGGTAAGCGGAACGATCAAAGCGATATATAATGCGATCCCGATACCGTCCGGCGTCAGGAAACTTTTCATCGACATAAGTCCTTCCTTCAATGCTGCTTTAATATCCGGCTTTCCTTTGATGATCATGGAGGAAAAGACGATGCGGGAATTCAGATCGAATGCGAAATATACATAGATGACAACAAAACCAATGATCACAAGAAGAGGACCTTGCCAGGTAGTATAAAGAAAGCTGATATCACCCGTCGAAACTGCAACTCTGCCGGAAGAGCGGATCAGAAACATGGCGATCTGTCGCAAGCCAAAACCCAGCCCGGCCAGGATGATGCTGACAAAAAATGAGAATTCGAGGATATAGCGTATCGACCTTGAATAGGGCAGATATCTTTCTTGTAAAAGTTTCTTGAGATCCATATCTTCATTATACTATCGTCAAAAAATGGAGATAAAAAATGGAGATCTCTGATGATCCAAATGACTTCCTTTTTGATCGGTTTCTGGTATATTTTTGAATAGAGGGATCAGAACTTGGAAAACACGAATTTTCTGCTTCAGTTTCTACATCTTTTAGCCGGTATCGGTATTTTTCTTACCGGCTGTGAGATGATGTCCAACAACCTGGAAGCTGTATGCTCTGACAAACTGCGGGAGCTTCTTGCCAAGGTCTCCAACAATAAGATCATCGGTGTTCTGATCGGAACGCTGGCGACGATCGCCATAAATTCATCAGGTGCTACGACAGTCATGACCATTGGTTTTGTGAATGCCCATATCATCAGCCTGAAACAGGCAGCGACGATCATCTTCGGCGGAGAGATCGGAACGACTCTGACTGGGCAACTGGTCGCATTAGGCATGATGGGGAATGATGGGATCGATATGAATTTCCTGTTTTCTTCTTTAGCTGGTCTGGGCGTTTTCATCACGATGTTCGCGAAGAAGGATAAGGTCAAACTTTTTGGTTCTGTTCTGACCGGTTTGGGTCTTCTGTTTGCGGGATTGGATGTGATGTCTTCTGCCATGACCGGTTTTGCCCAATCTCCGGCATTGAGAGAAATGATAGCCAGACTGGATTCATCGCTGCTGATAATCATATGTGGCGCGATCTTGACGGCGATCATACAGAGTTCAACGGCTATAACTTCCATTTCCATCTCGATGGTCGCGGTTGGGCTGATCAATATCTCACAGGGTATCTATCTGACTTTAGGTGCCAATGTCGGTACTTGTCTTACCGGAATGCTGGCGGGGATGAAATCTGCTGAAGTCAACGCAAAAAGGACTTCATTGATGCAACTGATCTTCAATATCGGTGGAGTCGTTCTGGTCTATTTCATCGATCTTTTCATGAAGGTCTTCACCAAAGGCGGTCTTTCTTTCGGGATCCTATTTGAAAGGATGTTCCCGGGGCTTCCGCACACCCAGCTTGCCATGTTCCATACGATATTCAATATCGCATCCGTCGTCATCGTTCTGCCGCTTACCGAAAGCCTGGTCGCTCTGAGCGAGAGATTGATCAAAGATGAAGGACCGGAACAGAAGAAAGAAAGATTCTATTTCGTGAACGAAGATATCATTTCTACACCTTCGATCGCTGTCGAACAGATCAAACAGGAGATCGTCAATATGGCCAATATCGCCATACAGAATTTCAATATCTCCATGGATATGCTTAAAACGCTTGAATTTACCAGACAGGATGAGCTGAATGATAATGAGGCGGAACTGAACTTCTTAAATAAAGAACTGGTCGAATTGGTCGTAGCGCTTGGCCAGAGCAAGAAACTGAACAAGAAAGACAGCCGCTATCTGTCTTCGACATATAAAACGATCGCTGATCTGGAGCGTATCGGAGATTATGCACAGAACCTGGCTTCCTACGCAAGGGAATTGAACGATGAAAGATTTAACGATGTGATCGTCTCCGAACTTGAGATCACAAGAAGACTGATCGATCAGCTGTATCTGCTGGTCATTGATGCATACAAGCATGACAGAAGGAAGATCAGTAAACAGATCAAAGATCTCAGTGACAATATCCACGCAATCTCAAACATCATGGTCAAAAAATACATCAAACGCCTCAATGAGAATGAACTCTCAGCAGTAAGCAGCGGTGAGTATTTAAAGATCTGCAACGATACAAAACGGATCAGTGAACATCTGGTCAATCTGATCGACACTGATTACATGTTGAATCATTGATATCCTTAAATATCAAATGATCTGATGCTATCAGATAATGAAGGGGCTGTAACTCCTGAAGCCTAATGATATCGATCATAAGGTCTCGTTACAGCCTCTTTTAAATTAGATGATAGTTGCAGATCGTATGATTATTGTATCCGGCTCAGTTTGGCGATCTTCGACAACATGTTAAGTACAGCACCTCTGCCTGCATGAGCGTAATCGAGATTGGTGCTGACTGGATTTCCGTACTCGCCTTTGATCTGTCCGTCTGTGTCTCTGTAGATGTTGTAGAGCCAGATGCTGGCAACGCTGGTCGCACTCGATCCGTGATCGGATAAAAACAGGATCAATTGATCTGACTTTAAGTCCGGATCTTT
>CADBND010000228.1 GCA_902795875.1 uncultured Erysipelotrichaceae bacterium | reverse complement strand
CATCGAAGGCATGGCTGCTGCCGAAGGCGTCCTGACGGTCCGCGGAGGTATGACTTCTCACGCTGCCGTCGTTGCCAGAGGCATGGGCGAGTGCTGTGTTTCCGGATGTGGCGATATCAAGATCGACTACGCTAAGAAACAGTTCACTCTCAACGACAAGGTATACAAGGAATTCGATTGGCTCTCACTTGATGGTTCTACCGGAAACATCTACGGTGAAGCGATCAAGACCGTTCCGGCTTCCATCTCCGGTGACTTCAAGAAATTCATGAAGTGGGCTGATGAGAGAAGAAGATTACAGATCAGAACAAATGCCGATACACCTAAAGATGCTGCTCAGGCGCTTACATTTGGTGCAGAAGGTATCGGTCTTGTCAGAACAGAACATATGTTCTTCCAGGAAGACAAGATCAAGGCGATCAGAGAAATGATCGTTTCCACTACTACGGAACAGAGAAAAGCTGCTCTGGAAAAGGTACTTCCTTTACAGCAGAAAGACTTCGAAGGTATTTACGAAGCAATGCAGGGCTATCCTGTAACGATCCGTTACCTGGATCCGCCTCTACATGAATTCGTTCCGCAGGGTGAAAAGGAACAGAAAGAACTCGCTAAGGATATGGGCATGACCCTCAAACAGCTGAAAGCTGTCTGTGACGGTCTGCATGAATTCAACCCGATGATGGGTCACAGAGGCTGCCGTCTGGCTGTCACCTATCCGGAGATCGCCGAGATGCAGACGAAGGCTGTCATCCGTGCAGCGATCGCTGTAAACAAGAAACATCCGAAATGGCATATCGTTCCGGAGATCATGATCCCGCTTGTCGGTGATGTCGCCGAACTGAAGTATGTCAAAAACATCGTCGTTAAGACAGCTGATGAAGAGATCAAGAAGAAGAAAGCTAACCTGACTTACCATGTCGGTACAATGATTGAGATCCCGCGTGCAGCTTTACTGGCTGACGAGATCGCGACCGAAGCAGAATTCTTCTCATTCGGAACCAATGACTTAACGCAGATGACATTCGGTTTCTCAAGAGACGATGCAGGCAAGTTCTTAACTTCCTACTATGATGCGAAGATCTATGAACAGGATCCGTTCGCAAGGCTTGACCAGCATGGTGTCGGCAAGCTTGTCGAAATGGCTGTAACACTGGGCAGAAAGACTCGTCCGGATATCAAACTCGGTATCTGTGGCGAACATGGTGGTGATCCTGCTTCCATCGAATTCTGCGACAGAGTCGGTCTGACTTATGTATCCTGCTCACCTTACAGAGTTCCGATCGCCAGACTTGCTGCAGCACAGGCTGCCATCAAGAACGGCTACAAAAAACCGGAAGCTAAGAAAGCAGCCAAGAAACCTGCTAAAAAAGCTCCGGCTAAAAAGAAATAAGTCCGAAGCAGACGAAAGCTCTCCTTGCGGAGAGCTTTTTTTCATATTCAGGATCGATCAAGTTTCTCTTTCAGATATCTCTTTGTGTCTTCATCACAGAACGCTGCATTCAATGATGCGTATGCAGATCTCATCAGATCTTCATCGGACACCCCTATCATCTTCAATTGCATGTGTTCATTCACCAGATTGCTTTTGGCGAAGATCATATTGTCGGTATTGATCGTCACGTTGAGACCTTCCTCCATCATCTTCCTTATCGGATGGAGGGAATAGTTTCCATGCCTCTTTATGTTGGAAGAGACGCAGACTTCAAGCGGAATCTGCGAAGTGCGCAAGGCATCCATATATCTTTCATCCTGAATGCAGTTCACACCATGCCCGATTCGATTCGGCATCATCTGCAAAGCTTCGAGGATATGTTCGCCGATCCCCATTTCGCCGGAATGGATCGTATACGGGATACCATATTTGCGGGCGATCTCAAACAGATAACTGTATTCCCTGAAATCACAGTTGTTTTCAAATCCTGCCAAATCGATCCCGACAAGCCCCTTTCCTAACATCTGTTTTGAAACCTCGATCGTTTCACGGTTTTCCTTGTCGTTGAAAGCTGCGGAATCTCCCTTATGCATCAGACAATCAATGATCCCGATCCGGATATCACACTCTTTCATCGCCCTGTTTGTGCCATCGATCACTGCTTTCAGGGCATCGAGCTGACTTAAACCCTTCTTGCAATGTTGTTGCGAAGCAAAACGGATCTCGGCATAGATCAGCCCCAGATCATAGAGACGTTTTGCCAGATCGTAGGTCGCATATTCAAGTTCTTCATATTCCTGAAGTACATCGCATACCAGTTCAAACTTTTTGATTGATTCGGCGGAATGTGCGATATTGTTACGTCCATATAGGACTTCGTAGAATTCTTCAAAGGTCGTGCCCTTTTCGATGACACCTTTCTTCAAGGCTTCTTCGTACGCCCAGCGTATATTCAATGATCCATCCAGATGCAGATGGAGTTCGATCTTTGCGCTTCTCATATTACTTGATCTTATAAAGTGCGCAATACTTCTCTTTGAGATAATCGATGTAGTAATGCGGATCGAAATCTTCGCCGGTAGCCATCTTTACGATCTGTTCAAAGTTATAGAGGGCTCCATATCTCTGAACGTTCTTTTTGAGATAGTCAGTGATCTTTTTGAACTGTCCCTTTGAAAGAAGTTCATCAACATCGAGATCCTGTTTCATCTTATAGAACAGCTGTGCACCAATGGCACTTCCTAATGCGTAAGTCGGGAAATAGCCGTAATAGGATTCTGACCAGTGGACATCCTGTAAGATGCCGTCAGACACCTTCTCTGCTTTGATCCCCAGATACTTCATATATTTGTCGTCCCAAGCCTTTTCTAGTTCATCAAGGCTGATCTTTCCCTTGAAAATATCTTTTTCCAGTTCATAACGGATCAGGATATGGATCGGATAAGTCAGTTCATCCGCTTCCGTACGGACCAGCGAACACTTTGAAACATTCGCGGCCCGGATGAAATCATCAAGTGAAACATTACCGAGATTCTCCGGGAAGTAGGACTGCAGTTTCGGATATAAGGTCACGAAGAAAGATCTTCTTCTGGCAAGATAGTTTTCAAAGAAACGGCTTTGCGATTCATGCATCCCCGAAGACATGTTACGGATGAAGGGATACTTGTCGAACTTCGGATCCACCTGGTGTTCGTAGAAGGCATGCCCGCATTCATGTACTAGGGAGAAGATAGCGGCTGTGATATTGTGTTCATCATAGGAAGTCGTGACACGTACGTCATTCCTTGAGAAACCGCTGGTAAATGGATGTTCTGTCAAGCCCATATAGCCCCAGTTGGAAGAGAAGCCAAGGTATTTCATGGCATCTTTCATGAATAGCGCCTGTTTCTCCGCAGGATAATACTTGTAAAGGAAAGAATCATCGATCATCCCCTTCTTCTTGTCGATCTTCTTTATCAGAGGAAGCAATTCCTTGCGGATCAAAGAGAAGAATGCATCGTATTTCTTGCGATCCATCCCTTCCTCAAAATCATCCAGAAGCACATCATAGGGATCCGCTTTCGGATTCCTTCTGTTAGCCATCTTTTTATTCAGTTCAATCAGCTTTTTCAAATGCGGTTCAAAGATCGAATAATCATTGGAAAGTTTCGCTTCCAGCCACTTATCGTTCGCCGTCATCTCCGCAAGTGAGTATTCCATCATCTCTTCCTTAGTGAACTTGATGATGTTTTCGATCGACTTCTTCGCCAACGCAATATCTCTGTCGGTGACTTCATCGATCTTCTGATCAGCCAGATAAAGGATCGCATCGATATAGTCTTTCTGTGTCCGCAATGTATACATCTCTCCGGAAATGATGGAGAACATCCGGTTTCTGTAGGCACTGCCGTCTTTCGGAGCGATCGTCATCCTGTCAAAACCTGCGGTCGCCATAAGAAGACTGTATGCGGCGATCTTTTCATTCTGTGTACGGTAGATCTTTAATGCTTCTTTTTTGTTCATGGGATTCCTTTCTTTCTATAAAAATATGGTGCTGAAAAGCACCATATCCTATTCTTCTTTCTTTAATATCTCTTCGATCCTGTCTGCCTTATCAAGCGTGTCATCCACAAGGAACGTGAGATCCGGGATCTTACGAAGAGAAACACGTTTCGCCAACGCCGATTTGATATGTCCTTTCGACCTCCTCAATGCATCGATACCGTCCCTTTTCTTGTAATTCTTCCCAAGAAATGAGACATAGACTTTCGCTGTATTGAGATCAGGTGCCACATCCACTTCCGTGACCGTAGGAAAACCAAGCTTCGGATCGTTGATCTCCTGCGAAATGATGACCGAGATCTCTCTCATAAGGATCGAGGCGATCTTATCTGTACGAGCCATCAGTCCTGTTTGACCTCCTGATCGACGTAGCCTTCAATGATGTCGAGTTCTTTAATGTCATTGAAGTTTTCGATCGTCATACCGCACTCGTAACCTTCACTGACTTCCTTGGCATCATTCTCGAACCTTCTTAAGGAACCGAGTTTTCCGGTGTAGATGACGATACCGTCACGGATCAGACGGATACCACAGTCTCTGGTGATCTTGCCTTCTGTGACCATACAGCCGGCGATCGTACCGATCTTGGAGACCTTGTAGGTCTTTCTCACTTCTGCCTGTCCGATGATGACTTCTTCATATACCGGTGCAAGCATACCCTTCATAGCTGCCTCCATCTCTTCGACAGCTTTATAAATGATGTTGTGAAGACGGATCTCAACACCTTCCTCCTGTGCTTTCTTTCTGACGTTCGCATCAGGACGCACATTGAAACCGTAGATGACAGCATGAGAAACGGAAGCCAGTATGACGTCCGATTCGTTGATCGTACCGGCTGCTCTACGTATGACGTTGACCTTGACACCGCCGACATCGATCTTGCTTAAGGATGAAGCGACTGCTTCCGCCGTACCGGTGACATCGGATTTGACGATGACCGGGATCTCCTTGACATCGCCTGCATCGATCTGGGATTTCAGATCATCGAGGGTCATCGCTACAGAAGCGTTACGGTCCTTTTCAAGTTTTGCTCTGGCTCTGGCCTGAGCGACTGCTCTGGCGTCCTTATCGTCTTCAAATACTTTGAAGTTATCACCGGCGATCGGAACATCGTTGAGACCGATGATCTCGACCGGTGTGCCTGGAAGAGCTTCCTGTATCTCTTTCCCGAGATCGTTTGTCATCTTACGGACCTTACCGTAAGCTGTTCCGACGACAATGGAATCGGATTGCCTTAATGTACCGTTTTGTACTAACAGTGTAGTGACCGGTCCTCTTCCCTTGTCAAGCTTGGCTTCGATGACCGTACCGGTCGCCAGCTTCTTCGGATTGGCCTTGATATCTTTGACTTCCGCAACGACCAGGATTGTTTCCAGGATATCCTGAACACCAGCTCCGGTCTTG
>CADBND010000227.1 GCA_902795875.1 uncultured Erysipelotrichaceae bacterium | reverse complement strand
GATCAGGGAAGCCTATCTCGATCTTGAAGATCCGCAAATGCGTCTTGCGGATTATTCTTCTGAGCCGATATCTGTGATTCAGAAGAGTTATCCGATCGATCGAAGAGAAGATCCGGTCGATCTGGTCCTGTTAGATAAGGGGAGTGACCAGAAGAAATACGAAGATCTCGATCTGAAAGATTGTTTCGTTTTTATACGCGGTCCTTTACGTACTTATGACTGGGTCTATGAAAAGGGTGCTTTGGGTGTGGTGAGCGACTACATCTTTGAGACAAAAAACCGGAAACGCGGCGATCTTTATGATTCATTGACTTATACTGCCTATTGGGCGACTTATTATGAGGGAGAACCCGAATTCCGGGGTTTTGTCCTTTCACCGAGGATGGGCGATGAATTGGCGAAACTGTGTAAGAAGAAATATGAACAGGACGGTTCTTTTCTTAAGGTGAGACCCTTTATCGATTCTTCCTTGTATAAGGGAAAGATCGAGATTGTGGAGGTCACGATACCGGGCAGGGATGATAAGACGGTCTATCTTTCCGCCCATCTTTGTCACCCGCGCAGTTCCTGCAATGACAACGCTTCAGGTGTTTCCGCAACGCTGGAAGCGATGAATGTGCTGAATCAGTTGATCAAAGATAAGAAGATCCCGGTTCCCGAGCACACGATCCGGCTGACTCTGATACCGGAATTCACCGGCACCTTTGCCTATCTGAGCGATCATAACGAATACGAGAAAGGTCTCGGTGCTATGAATCTGGACATGGTCGGGGGAAGGCAGGGAAGATACTATGGCCCGATCACTTTGACCAGGACACCTTATCAGATCCCTTCTTTGAATGACGAATTGTGCATGCTGGCGATGGAAGAGGCGGGGAAGGAGGCTTGGTCCTTGCTGGATGGTCCTATTGCGACGACCAATTATACGGTGGAACCCCATACCGGCGGCAGTGATCACAGTGTGTATTGCGATCCTTCGATCGGTATTCCCTGCTGTATGCTGGGACAGTGGCCGGATCTGAACTACCATACCGCTACTGATACTTTGGATGTGATCGATCCTTCCGTATTGAAGTTTTCCTGTTTGACAGCGATCCATTTCGCCTATGGGCTGGCGACATTGAAGAAAGAGGATCTTGCTTCCGTTTTTGAAAAGATGGAGGAGGCGATCCTGATGGATAAGAAGCGTTTCCTGGACAAGTATCGTTCAGGGAAGTGCGATAAAAAGATTTTCGGTTCACAGATGTTCATGCTGAAGGATTATTATCTGGATGCTTTGGATACTGTTTCCAGGCTTGTGGAAGGATGCGATGTAAGAAAAGAAAAGAAACATGTTGAGAACATTTTCAATGAATGGATCGAATACTATGATCTTAAGGATGAGTATCCTTTGGATGAGAGCCTGAATAAGGTCTATGTGCGGGACTTTATCGGTCCGGTACAGTCTTTCAGTGATTACTGGGTCTTTGGGTACGGCGATGTCATCGATGCGTATGAGAAGACTTTGTCTGATGATCCTTTCGAGATGACGGGGTTGACCGATCTGATCACGAATCTGATCGATGGAAAAAACACCGTAGGACAGATCGTGCGCAGGGTCTCTTTGGAAAAGGGAATGGATCTAAAGATCCAGATCCTGGAACTTTTGAAGCTGTATTGTGGTCTGAAACTGATCCATGAAGCATAAATTGTTGCATATAGCGACATTTATGGGGATCGGGATGTATAATCTTTTTAGGAGCGCTAAAAATGGATGACAGGTTTGAACTGTATGATCTGAAGGTCGAAGTCGAAAAGGGGGACAAGCCTTTTGTATGTTCCCACCATGAGGGAGACTATTTTTTGGTAGAGGGAGAGAATCTCGTTTTTCCGGAAAATAATTCTTTTTCCATGTATGCGCTGGCTGCCTTATTGCCGCTTCTTCCGGCAAAGCAGCGGGTGAACGACGAGAACGACTGGATGTATACGGATGCCTATATCGCCTGTCCTGATCCCAATTGCGGTGCCCGTTTCCATATCAAGCGTATCGGCAAGCGGGTCTTTTCGCACAGTGATGTGACAGTCGTTCCCTTAGAAAAGAGGCAGAAATGAAGGCAGAAAGATATACTTTTTCAGATGGTTACGGAATCTCAAGAGTACTCAATGGCTGCTGGCAGCTTTCTTTGGGACATTCCTTAAACGGTCCTTTGGATTTTGATGATGTGAAGAAGGCTTTTTATCAGTTGAGGGAGAGAGGCTTTACGACGTTTGACTGTGCGGATATCTATACCGGTGCGGAAGAGTTCATCGGAGAGTTCATTGCGGAGCTCAAAAAGGATCCTTCCTTCAAAGAAGAAGAGATACAGATCCATACGAAATATGTACCGGATATCGAATATCTTTCCAAGGTCGATTACGATTTCACCCGCAGCATCATCGAACGCAGCATTTCTCGTCTGAACAAGACTTATCTGGATGTCGTGCAGTTTCACTGGTGGGATTATGAGGTCGACGGAATGGTGAGGACGGCGAAGTACTTACAAAGGCTCAAGGAAGAAGGCTTGATCCGACATGTCTCCGTCACCAATTTCGATACCGATCATCTGAAGATGCTGGTGGATGCCGGGGTTGAGATCACGTCCTGTCAGGCACAGTATTCCTTCTTCGACAGAAGGGTGGAGAAGAGATTACAGTCCTATTGTAAGGAAAATGATATTCCTTTGATCTGCTACGGAACTCTGGCAGGTGGTTTCCTTTCCGAGAGATATCTGGGAAAGAAGCAGGAGGAGATCTCTCCCGAGACCAGATCGCAGGTCAAATACATGCAGGTCATTGAAGATTCCCTTGGCTGGGAGGGCTATCAGGGCTTGCTGAAGATGTTGAAGGAGATCGCTGACGGCCATGGCGTTGCTGTTTCACAAGTCGCTACCCGTTTTATCCTGCAACAGGAGGCGGTGGCTGCCGCAGTCATCGGTATCCGCAATTCCCGTCATGTGGAAGACAACGCGAAGATCTTCTCGTTTGAACTTGATGAAAATGAGATGGGGAAACTGCGTGAATATATCGATACGTTCCCGATCTTGCCGGGGGAACCCTTCGAACTGGAAAGGACGATCGGTTCCAAGTACCGGAACATCATGCATATGAACATCAACGAGGAGGAACAGAGCTGATCCTCTGGAAAAAAACAGTCTTTTTTGAGAAGTCCGTACTTTCAAACGGGCTTCTTTTTTTGTAAAATAGGAGCACGTATGGAAAAGGAAAGATCTTCGAAAATAGGCCAGGATTTCACTTTGGGCTCTCTGCTCCGATTTGCGCTTCCCGGTCTGCTTACGAATCTGTCGACGCGCATCTTCGAGACGATGGACGATGCGCTTTTCGTTTCCCGTTTCGTCGGCCAGAATGCTTTGGCGGGGATCAAGATCCTGGCACCGGTAGATGGCCTGATCATGGCGGTCTCACATATCTTCGGTCTTGGTGCCAGCACCTATGCGGCGACGCAGATGGGAAAAGGAAATAAGAAGGAAGCAGGGAAGATCTTTACCAGGATGATCATCCTAGCACTTGTTTTGGGAGGTGCCATTGCCGCTTTGATGATCGGTTTCGATGATCAGATACTGGCTTTTCTGGGAGCGGAGCAGGATATCATGCAGTTTACGGAGGTCTATGTGGCGATCACCTTCCTGGCTCTTCCGTTCAAACTGGCTTCGATGAGCTTCGGCGCTTTCTATTCGGCTGCCGGCAAGCCTTCGATGGGTCTTTTGAACAGTATCGTTTCCGGTATCGTGAATGTAGTGACTGATTACATCACGATCGTCGTTTTGAATATGGGCGTGGCCGGAGCAGGCATCGCAACGAGCTTAGGCTATTTCGTCACTTTCCTGATCGGTTTCTTCTTCTATCTGGCAAACAAGAACAGCGATATCCGTTTCACGAGTCCGGAGACGGGTTTTATCGATACATTTTTCAATTCCTTCCATTATGCGATCTCACAGGTCACCAATGCCTTTACCATCTCCATCACTTCCTATGTCGTAAACAAGACGATACTGCTGTACCTGGGTTCCGACGGGATCGCTGCCAGAGCGATCGTTTCCGATCTCAGGTTGATCCTCAATGCGGCTTTCATCGGCTATGCCACGACAGTCGGTCCGATCATTGCCTATAATTTCGGAGCAGGAAGACCGAAAATGCTAAAGAAGATCCTGACATACAATCTGAAAGTCTGGTTCTTTGGCTGTACAGGAATGATGATACTGGGACAGTCTTTGAAAGCACCTCTGATCTCACTGTTTATGAATCCGGAGAATTTCACGCAGTCTTTCTATGACCTGACTTATTACGGTCTGACGGTGGAACTGTTTGCGCCGATCTTCACGGCTGGCTGCATCATCATAAACCGGATGTTTGTGGGACTCAGTGCACAAAGGACGGCAACGATCCTTTCGATCTTGCGCAATGTCGTTTTCCGTCTGGGTGTCACCCTGATATTGCCACGGATCTTTGGCCCTATGGGTATCTGGTATTGTTTCCCATTGGCGGAGGCTTTAGGCTTCACCTGTGCGGCGATCGCGGTGGCGATCAACGCGGACAATTACGGTTATGGAAAAAGCGGTGTTGCTTATCTGATCCCGCAGGTCGCAAACGAAGATGTGAGTTGATCTCCATCTTTTTTTGTTATCCCGGGGAATGGAATATATGATCATTTCCTTTGGATACTGATCAAACAGAAAGATATCATTCTGGAATATATAAGAAAAGTAGAGTTGTAATCAAGTGGTTATGATTTGGGCTTGACCACGATCGAAATAATCGATGCTTGGGATATGTATCGAAACAATGTTTCCGAAGTATTGAATCGAATGGCCGTAGAAAATGTACTGGAAAAGCATGGGACCAGCCTTTAAAGTATCCGCAAATGTGTAGATTTACGAATCGAATTCAAAAAGAGGCTGAAATAATGATCGCCTCTTTTTAACTGGCCGGGTTTTGCTGACTTAGATTCTTTGGCTGCAATGTGTATTTTCACGATAACATCTGGTAGCTATAGCATTATTGATAGAATTTTTGCCGTGAACCTCCCATAAGCTAAAGACTTATGGGCTTCTTAAGAAGTTTGCTTTTACGTTTCCACCTGATATAGATCAGGTAAGCCTTAT
>CADBND010000226.1 GCA_902795875.1 uncultured Erysipelotrichaceae bacterium | reverse complement strand
GTATTCAGGTTTTTCCAGGGAACGTCTGATCAGACGATGATCATCCGTATCGTAATAGATCGAACAGATGTCGCTTTGGAAGAACTTGTCCGCTTTGACATGATCGGCAAGCTTTCCCATCAGATTTTCATACTGGTCTTTATCCAGCAGATATTTCTTTTCGAATCTTCTGAAAGTCTCCATAGCCTTTCTCCTTTCATGTCTCAATCATATTTTCCGATTGTGAACTTTATCTGAACTGAAAATGAAAAGAGTCTGAAATAAAAAAGCCTTTTTCAAGGCTTTAGAACATCTTTTTATGTTTGAAGTACTGATACACGAACAGCGATGCCAGCAAGGCAAAACCGATCACGAAGGGAAAGGCATAACGTGAATTCTCGAAAGGCACGCCGTCTATATTCATGCCGTAGGCATCAAAGATCAAGGACGGGATCGTGATGACGATCGCAGCGATCGCGATATACTTCTGCACCACATTCATGTTGTTGGAGATAATGGAAGAATAGGCATCCATCAGACCGTTGATCACACCCGAATAGGTATCCGCCATCTCCGTCGCCTGTTTCGCCTCGACCATGACATCCTCCAGAAGATCTTCGTCTTCTTCGTTGGAAGTGAAGGCTTTGGACTTGTTCAATTTTTCCAGAACGGAGTTATTCCCCTTGAGAGAAGTGGAGAAGTAAAGCAAGCTTCTGCCCAGTTCCATCATTTCCAGCAAGGCGGGATTCTCAATGGAGCGGTGCAGGACCACTTCGAGCTGTTCCGACTGTTTTGAGATCTGCCGCAGATTCCTCAGATACAGCTTCGCATTTTCTAAGAGGATAGTCAGAAGCAGACGCGTCTTAAGCCTGGTATCGATCGCCTTCCTGTTCCGGTTGAGAGAGGAAAGGATCGGCGTGGATTCCAGACAGACCGTGATGATCGCATCCTTTGCCAGGATGATACCTAACGGGATCGTCGTAAAACGATCTTTGCCATCCTTCTTTTCATAGGAAGGAATGTCCACCAGTACCAGCGTATAATCGTCTTCTTTCTGATAACGGGATGCCTCGTCTTCATCGAGTGCCGCCCGCAGATCATCATCTTCGATCTTATAGCTTTCCCTTATCGTCTCCAGTTCTTTCTCACTGGGATGGACCATCTGGATCCAACAGCCCTTCTTGGGTTCCTGGATCTCCTCGATCTTCTCATCGTTCGTCAAATAGATCTTGATCATAGACTTATCTCCTTCTTGATCTGTACATCATCTATACAAAATCCCGATCGATATTGACCTGTACCTCTTTATCAGGATACAGTTCCTTTATATAAGCAGTAAACTCATCCAGGATCTTCATCCGATCTGCCTCATAGTCCAACACCAGGTCACAATAGATACGATCACTCTGAGGATCGGAATAGATCGCATGATAACTCTTGATATGTTCTCTCTTCTGAACGAAAGATGCGATCTCCTGCCGCAGTTTCTTTGATTCCTTAGAACCTGTATCCACTGCATAGATACCGAACACCATGCCGACATGATACTTTTCATACAATCTGATCTGCAAAGGTCTTAAGACACTGTATACATCCGCCACGCTCCTGCTGTGATCGAGTTCCACATTGCAGGAACCGGTATAGGAATCCGGTCCGTAGTTATGAAGGATCATATCCACCGCATTGATGACGCCATCCGCATCCCGTATCTCTTTATATAGCTTCCGCACAAGTTCCTCATCGGCAGGCTGTCCGAGCAGTTCAGACACCGTATCCTTCAGGATATCGACACCCGCCTTTATGATCAGCGAAGAAGTAAAGACACCCGCAAACGCATCGATCGAAAAGGAAGTCAGAAGGAAGATCAGCGAAGAAATGATCGTGACCAGGGAAACGAAAGAATCGTTACGGCAATCGACACCGACTGCCTCCAGGGAAGGCGAACCGACCCGTTTACCGGTTTTGATCGTATAGATGCCCAAGGCATACTTTATGACTGCCGAAACAGCAACGACTGCCAGAGAAACATAAGAGATGGACAGTTTCTCCGGCGCAAAGATCAGTCGGATCGACGATGTCAGCATCTCGAAACCACCAAACAGGATGAACGAAGAGATCACGATGTTGGTGAGATATTCGATCCTTCCATATCCGAAAGGATGTTTCTTATCTGGTTCCTTGGCCGCAAGCTTAGTCCCTGCCAATGTCAGAATGGAAGACAGCGCATCCGTGGCATTGTTGACGCCTTCCGAAACGATGGCGATCGAAGAGGCCAGAAGACCGACTACGACCTTCATCAGCGCAACGGAAAGATTGACGATAACGCTCAATACCGAAGTTGCCGAAACGACACCTTCTCTGCTGTTTTTATCAAATTTAAAAACCTTATATATCAGATCCACAAGAAACTCCCTCTCAAATATTATAATGCCCTGTTCACTGACAGGGCATCCTTTTGATTCGCTTTTTGAGAATTTCTATCCCTTGAAAAGAGAATGCAGGTTGCAATAGGCGTAGACTGCCTCGACCTCATCCCCTTCCAATAAAGCAAACTGCGCACAGGGAGGATCACCGGGCTTCAAAGCCTTACGCTGATTTCCACTCTTTGTCTGCAAGGCGATCCATTCGATGTAATGTTCCTCGGACATCGGATGTTCTACGGAACCGACCTTTACGAAGACCTTTCCGTCTTTCACCTCATATACCGGAACATGCTTCTCAACAGCACCATCGGAAGTACCCGGTATGACCTCTTCCATCGGCTCCCCGCAGCATACTATCGGGCAACCGGTCTTCTTCACTGCCGCGACCATCTGACCGCAGCGCTTGCAACGATAAAATCTCATTTCCATTTTTTTACCTCCATTTTTATCGATATTTCATTTAAAAGCTGTGTCCGCCGCCACCGCCGGAAGAACCTCCTCCGCCGCCACCGCCGCCGGAAAAACCACCGCCACCGCCGGAATGACCGCCACCGCCGGAAGATTCATAATGACGGGTGACTTTCTTTTTCGTCCTCTTCTTGGAAAGGACGGAGAAGCTGACCGGGCCTTCCGTCAACAGCGGCTTGACGTCGGCACGGGATTCGAATGCTTCTGTTCTGTTCATGGACAGGAACAGGAAGTTTCCTAACAATGCTACGACACAGGAGATAAGGAAGTTCGAGATGTACTTCATCGGCTGGGCGATCCTTCCTCCCTTAAGCAATGTCAATGCCTGGTCGTAGGCGTGATAGGCGCAATCATAATACTCGCCTCTTGAAGCATAGCGATAGATATTATCGGTGATCGTGTTGGCATAAGCCCGGTCAATCACCCGATAGATCGCTCCATCAGAGAAGATCCAGATGTTCCTTCTTCCCATGTCGATCAGGAAAAGGAAACCGCTGCTCTTGCCGAAAAGAGAACGGTAAAGTTGTTTGGCGTAGGAACTCGTATCCCCATATTGTGAAACTGTCACAAATGCCACGTTTCCGTATTTGGCGACCTCTTCCATCTTTATCTTCAGCATCTGTTCTTCTCTTTCACTGAGAAGATCTTCTTGATCGTCGATGACGACTGTATAATTCCCATCCGCATATACATGGGAAATATTTCCTGAAAGACACAGGCAGATCAGGGACAGCAGTGCGAATATCCTGAAACATCTACGCACGGTCATCACCTCCCTTTCTGACGTAGAAGGAAGGCAGAGGCCTTGTCGAAGTCTCGTTGTAACGAAGGATCAGATCGACACTCATGGCCATGGCTGCAAACAGACAGATCAAAGCTCCCAGATAATACCACCAGTCCTGTACCGGCTCCCCGACTGCCACCATGAAGGCGTAGATCACTGAAGCCAGCGCAAGCAGGCAGATGAAGAACGATCTCTTGTTTCTGAGATAGCGAACTACCGCGACCTGTTTGATGAAACGGATCACTTCCAGAAACAGGACGATAAATGTCATCGCGATGGCACCTGTCTGGGATACCAGAAGATCGTACAGTTCGCCGGAAATCAGAAAGACCGTGAAGAAAAAGAATACGAACATGAACAATGCAAGGGTCATAACGGAAAACGGCATCTTTTTTCTTTCTGCAGCTTTACGTAAACGGGAGCGTTTCTTCTCCGACATTGGCAGTTCCTTTTCATCGTTGAGCAGATATCCCTTGTCGAAAACATGATTCTCCCTGTCCCGGATCTGTTTCAGCTCGTTGTGATAACGGATCCCCAGCAGGTAGACAAGAAGTGCCGCGAACCAGATGACGAAACGGGACGTCACGGATACAAATAATGTCAGAAGAACGAACAGTGCTCCAGCCACCAAAGCCGTATACCCGGAAAAAACGTTGAGATCCGCAGGCAGATCGATATGGATCTTGCCGGTCTGACCGTTTACTACCGCATAAGCGACCCGATCGCCCTTGCGCCAGGTCAGAAACCATACCGGCAGATAGATCGTGTCTTCTCCCTTGTAGGTCGTTCCCAGAAACTCCTGAAGTTTCTGCTTTCTTCGTGGCAGGGAAATGTTATCCATGCGCAGATCGAGTTTCATCTCGCTGACTGCCTGATCGGTCGCCTTGTTCAGGACTTCTTCCTCATAGGTACGAGAGTCGACATTCGGTGCATCGGCATACATGCCCGCCAGATAGCCTTGTGAATACCTGACCAGTCCCTTCTTCGAGAACGGTGCGATCTTCTCGGCGATCGAATCGTCGAAATTGCGCGAGGCATCATAAGGCAGACCTACCATATCGTTATCAGCCATCTTTGCCGTTATCTCATACTCCTCATAGTAATCGTAACCGTTCATCGTATAGCTTTTATGGGCTTTCAAATCGATCGGATCATCCCGGAAGGTGATCTTATATATCCAGTAAGGGATATAGAAAGGACGGAAACGGTCTATGAATTCCGGATCCTTGAACTCCTTAGGGATATAAAAAGTTCCCTTCAGTCTCTTTTCGTAGATCTCCTTGCATCGATCCTTACTGATGGAAAAGGGAATGATATATTTGGGACGCTTTATACCGCTCATCTGAGATTCCAGTATCGCTTCCGAACCGCAGTAACTGCAATATGTGACCGCCTCATCATCCGCGCAGATCAACTGTGCGCCGCAGTTTTTGCAGGTAAAAAGCCGTCCGCCCTCGATGATCGTCTCTTCCGCGGAATTGTTCCGGTCGTATTCCGCAACATCATAGGTGTTGCCGCAATGTCGGCACTTCAGTACTTTTTTGGGAATATCGTAATACAAAGTACCGTTACAGTCGGGACATTTCATTTCCTCCCTCCTTTCCTACTTTCAAAGTCTGATTATTGATAGATCTTCTCTCCACCTTTATTCTATCAAAAATCAACTATCCCTATATATAAAAAGGAAGGATGGACCTTCCTTATCTTTCATACACACATTTTCCTGCCAGATACGTCGCAGCAACACCGATCTCATGGATATGGCTTTCCTCCGCTATGAAGGGATCTTCTTCCAAAACCGCGAAATCCGCCAGATAACCGCTCTTAATGAGCCCCTTGTATCCTTCTTCGAAAGAAGCGATAGCTCCGCAATAAGTGAAGGAATCGATCGCCTCCTTCACTGAGAAAGCCTGATCTTTCAGATAAGGACCTGTCCCATCGATCGAAGTCCGCGTTATCGCACATTCCATTCCCCTTAAGACATCCGGCAGTTCGACCGGCGCATCCGAACCATTGGATACGATCAGTCCGTCATCCTTCAATGTCTTCCAGGAATAGCTTGTCGCAGCCAGTTGTTTCCCCACTCTGTCCTCCACGATATGATTGTCGTAATCCAGGAATATGGACTGAGCATAGATATGCGTCTTTAGCCGGATCATCCTTTCAAGCTGATCTTTACGTGAAATCTGACAATGAACGATGCCATGTCTGTGGTCATCGCGGGGATATTCCCTCAGCGCATTCTCGATCGCATTCAGCACCTTGTCCAGGCAGGCATCACCGATCGCATGTACTGCAACAGACATATTATGCCGATTGGCATAAGAGATCATTTGATTGAACTGTTCGTCGGTGAATAAGGAGAAACCGCATGTATTTTCATCATCGGCATAAGGCCTGGACAGATGGGCGGTCCTTCCTCCCAAAGATCCGTCTCCCAACATCTTCAGAGGGCCAATACGGAAATATGTATCCCCTTTTCCTGTCACATTCCCCGCTTCAACGAAACGGCTGAATTCCTTCAGATCAGTGAAATTGGACTGTTCGTTTACTCTTACGGTGAGCTTTCCCTCTTCCTTCAGTTCCTCAAAGGCTGCATTCACGACCTCAAACGGGACCTCCCGGAAAACACAATAGTCATCGCTCTGCGATGAAGTGATCCCGTAGGAATTGAGAGCCTTGCATCCCTCATAGATCATCTCCTTGAGTTCCTCCTTATCCGGCAAAGGGATATAAGAGGAGAGCATTTCAATGGCATTGTCATAGAGGAGACCGTTTTCAAAATCGATCGCTCCGCCCAAAGGTGCTTTCGTATCCTTATTTATATTAGCGATCTGCAAAGCCCTGGAGTTGGCTACGCAGCAGTGTCCGCATGCTCTTGTCAGCACGATCGGCACATCCTTGTCGATCCCATCTAGATCATTTTTGTTCGGCATCCTGTCAACATCAGAGAAATAATCCTGATTCCAGCCTCTGCCTCTGATCCAGGTACCCTCTTTGATCTCCCTTGTGGACATATATGCCTTCACATATTCCAGCATCTCCTTCAAAGAAGAAGTATGTTCATTGAGTTTCGCCATTACCAAAGACTGTCCGAAGTTGAGAAGATGCATATGGGAATCATTGAATCCGGCACAGACGAATCTTCCCTTAAGATCTACTTTTTCGTCAAATCCTTCTTCAGGCAAGGCATCTTCATAGACTTCCAGGAATCTGTCATCTTCCACAAGAAATCCTTTTGCGAATCCTTCACCGGTATAGATC
Source organism: uncultured Erysipelotrichaceae bacterium (assembly GCA_902795875.1). Taxonomy (GTDB): domain Bacteria; phylum Bacillota_I; class Bacilli_A; order Erysipelotrichales; family Erysipelotrichaceae; genus Colivicinus. Next base: position 621 of record CADBND010000226.1, on the reverse strand, counting down.
CTGGCATTATGGAAAAGAGTTTTCATGTTTTTACGCTCCTGATACCATTATATATCAAATGAAATCTATTTCTGAAAATATTTACATATTATGAATATTTATTTACATTTTTGTTGACATCTATTTTCATTTGAATTATCATGGGTTTATTACAAGGAGAACTTTGTTATGAAGAAATTGTTAACACTATTGATGGTTCTGTTGCTTCTGGAAGGCTGCTCCGGCGGCGGTGATGCTCCGGCAGAAGATGCATCAGCTGATGCGGCAGGCAAGACAGTCACATTGCAGGCTCCGACGCCGCTGATCTCCATGGATACGGCAGTCGCAACCGATGGTACTTCCTTCTCGGCAATGACCATGTGCATGTCAGGCCTGGTATCTCTGGATGCCGATGGCATTCCGGTTCCGGATGCTGCGGAATCCTGGACGGTCTCCGATGATGGTCTGACCTACACGTTCAAGCTTCGTGAAGGTGCTGTATGGTCCAATGATGATCCGGTCACGGCAAACGACTTCGTCTATGCCTGGGACAGGATGACCAATCCTGAAACGGCAGCTGACTACGGCTTCCTTTGGGACATCTGCGGTATCGAATCCTATACGGCAGTCGATGATCTGACT
>CADBND010000225.1 GCA_902795875.1 uncultured Erysipelotrichaceae bacterium | reverse complement strand
TCGGAACTACTCGCTTATCCTGGATGGCCGATATTCGCTGTCTATGACGAAGAGTTATCTGGAAGGAATGAGGTATCACTGTGAATGAAAAGAAGATGCCCAGAGAAAAAGCTCTGGAAAATGGCATCGCTTCACTTGATGATGTCGAACTGCTGGCACTGATCATTAAATCCGCATATCGGGACAGGAACGTATTCCAACTTGCGAAAGAGGTCATCGATACAGCAAACGGTTTCCGGAATCTGCTTTCTCTCACTTACGAAGAACTGGTATCGATCAAGGGGATCAAGAAAGCAAAGGCGCTTGAGATCATGGCGATCCTGGAGGTCTGCAAGCGTCTGTCGAAGATCGACCGTATCAGTGAGCCTTCTCTGAATAATCCGTCTAAAGTGGTGGAGTGGTTGCGTTTCAATCTCGGTTTTGCGGACCGTGAACAGTTTCTGGTCATCTGTCTCAACGGAAGGAACGCCATCATAAGATCAGAGGTCATGTATATCGGAAACAAGAACAGCGCCAATGTCAGCGTGGATGAGATATTAAGAAAGGCACTGCTGGTAAAGGCGTCTTCGATCGTGGTCGCCCACAATCATCCCAGCGGATCGAATGAACCGTCAAGTGCCGACATTGAACTTACGGACAAGCTTGCCCGGGCATGTGCGCTGATGAATGTTCCTTTGGTCGATCACATCATCGTTTCGCGTGACGGGTACTTTAGTTTTAGGAATCATTGTATGTTAGAATAAAGAAGTGAAAAAGTTCATGATCCTTTTATTATGTATCGTGCTGTTTGGCTGTTCCAGTGGAAGCGATCTGAATTCGCAGCTGGACGAGGTCTTTTCAGCAGACAGAAAAGAGGAGACGCTCAGAAGAAACAATTACAGTACCTATCTCGATTATTATCTTCCCAGTGACATCTTTGAACTGGAAAGCGGGATGCTGACAAACTATTTCCTGTACGACGATTCCCGGCTGATCATGGATGTGAACGTATCGGGCATCGTCAATGACCGATATTATCCGGAGGAGCAGATCAAAGACGAAGGTTTCTTTGATGAGGACAAACTCGTTTACGCTCATTCCGGTGTATATGTCGATAACGAAGGATCTGAACACGAGTATCTGTATAAGGTCTATGGATACGAAGAAAACTACCTTACTTATTTCGTTTCTCGGGATCTGATCTTCTACGGTTATGCCGAAAAGGAAGATGTCGTCGGTCTCAGTTCGCGGATCCTGCTTCTGGCAAAGGGAACGATCGTAAGGGAAGATGCGGTCGCTGCCGGATACTCATTGAAAAACGAGATCGACTACGAAAAGAAACAGGTCAACCTGTTTGAGACGATCATGCCGGTAAACGGAAACGTCAACGATTTTGTGATCGGAGATGACGTTGACGGGCAAACAGAATAGTGTTTAAGCCTTAATAAAATGTTGTAGAATGAAAAGGAAGAGGCGTGGGAAATGAAAAAAGATATAAAGAAGAAATTCATCGATATCCTGTTTGAGCCGGAAGAAGATGACGAAGAAGAAGTATATGTGAAGCCAAAACCGGAGAAAGCTGCTGTCAAAAAACAGGAAACGACGGTGAAGGCAGCTGATATCCTGTATCGCAAACCGGAGAGGTCTGCTTTTATCGATCTCAGCGAACAGAAGCCGAAAAAGGAAGAAAAGAAGAAGGAAGAGATCTATGGTGATTATGAGTTCTCTTCACAGATCTCGCCGATTTTTGGTGTGATCAAGGAAAACAAGCCTGAATTCAAATCTTCCGTCAACGCCAACGAATCTTTCATCAACAAGCCCGACAGTTCCCACCTGGAGATCATCACTTCTCCGATCTACGGATACGGCAGCCGTGAAGATGCCGAAAAGACTGAACCGGATATTGGCAACGCCCTCGATGCTACGGATGAAGATGAACTTCACAGGCTTCTGGATGAAGACTTCGGTTACGACGATCATACATACGACGATATTGAGAAGACTGTAGACGAGATCAATCTTTTTGATTCCTACGACGAGGAAAACTGATGTATTATTTCATAGGCATAAAAGGTACCGGAATGGCTTCGCTGGCGGTCATGCTTCATGATCTGGGCAACGAAGTGATGGGTTCCGATCTGCAGAAACATTTCTTTACGGAAGATGAACTGGTGAAAAGGGGGATAAAGATCCTTCCTTTTGATGAGGATAATATCAAGGCCGAATATACAGTGATCATAGGCAATGCCTTTTTAGAGGATTTCCCGGAAGTGAAAAGAGCACGTGAATTATGTAGGTGCTTCCGCTATCACGAATTCCTCGGCGAGCTGATGAAGAACTACAAGTCCGTCAGCATCTGCGGTTCCCATGGCAAGACCACGACGACCACGATCACCAAGACGGTCCTTTCTCATTTCAAGAATACCGGCTATCTGATCGGGGATGGGGAAGGTTACCTTTCCAAAGACAGCGAGTATCTTTGTGTGGAATCGGATGAATTCCGCCGTCATTTCCTTTCTTATTATCCCGAATATGCGATCATCACCAATATCGAGATTGATCATGTCGATTACTTCAAAGACGAGATCGACTACTTCAATGCCTATCAGGAGTTCGCTACTCATGTCAAGGATGCCATCTTCTATCATGGGGGTGATGTCTGGTGTCAAAAACTGCAGTTCACCTGCAAGGCATTCTCTTTCGGATTGAGCGAAAACAATGACTATTATCCGATCAATGTCGTTTCCGATAATCGGAATTCTTCTTTTGATCTCTGTTTCAGAGGAAAGAAAGTGCATCATTATGAAGTTCCTTTCGTTGGCGATCATCTGCTGATCGATATACTCGGTGTGCTTTCTTTTGCGGACTATATGGGTTTCGATCACGCTGAAGTCGAGAAGGCTTTGGGCGAATACGTAGGTCCCAAGAGACGTTATGTGATCGAGGAATTCAAGGATACGATCTTTGTGGATGATTATGCTCACCATCCTACGGAAGTGAAAGTGACGATCGAAGCTTCACACAAACGTTATCCCGATCGCAAGATCATCGCCATATTCAAGCCGCATCGGGCTTCGCGTGTCAAATATTTTGCGGAAGATTTCAAGAAGGCATTGGAAAAGGCAGACGAGATCTATCTTCTGGATTTCACTTCGATTGATGACAAGCAGGATGGTACGGATATCGATATCACTTATCTTGCGAACAGGATCCCCAATTCCCATATCCTTACAGAAGATGAGGAGGGTGCCAGAACACTGGCAAAATACAAAGGGGAGTGTCTGGTCTTCATGTCCAGCAAGGATATTTACAATATTGCTGAAATGGTCAAGGAGCTCATGTAGCTCCTTTTTTTGAAAAGGCATACAGAATATTGAAAAATTTTTCATCATCCATTAGAATACATATGAGGAAGGTAAAACATATGGACGCTTTTATTGTTGCTTTTAGTAATTTGAGTAAAGATCTGATCCCGATCCTGGGAGCAGCTTGTCTTGTTTGTGTAATAATCTTGCTTATCAAACTGATCAAAGTGTTGTCGAGCGTGGATGATACGCTTCTTAAGACACATGTTACAATCGATCTGGTCGACCGTTCGATTGAAAAGGTGCAGGCACCTTTGGATACCGTGGCGAAAGTATCGGGCACGGTGGACAAGGCACATGATGCGACTGTTTCGGCTGTTGCGGATGCGAAGGAATTCATGGTGAAGAATGCCGGCGACATCAAGGAAAGAGTAATGTCTTTTATCAATGACGAAAACAAGAAAGATGAACTGAAAGAACCAAGCCCTGAGGATATTATAGGAGGTTGATGTGGAAGACAGAAAGATTGAAGAAAGCGTTAGAGAAACAATAGAAGACCTGAAGAAAAAGATCGATTCGCTCAGTGAAGCAGCAAAAGATGATGACGTCACAGTCGCTGAGAAGATCAATACCGTTAAAAACAAAGCAGTCAAGGTCTTTCAGGATGTTGGGGAAAGGCTTGGCACCCTGATCGAAAACAACGCCGATGAAGAGGAGCTTTCCAAAGCGATTGACACGATCAGAACAAGATCGAAGGATCTTTATGACAGTGCCCTCAACAAGATCAACGAGATCAAGGGCAGTGCAAACGGGGAAGAAGCTCCTGAAAACAAAGAAGAGAAACAAAGTGATCCGTTCTATGAAGTGACAAAGAACATCGGAAATATCGTCGATGATGCCAGGGAAGGGATCGAAACTTTCATGAATCGGGACGATGTCAAGGAGACCGTAAATAAGGCAAAGTCCTCTGCGGTCGATATCGCCGAGAAGACACTGGAGATCCTGAAGGGGTGGCTGAAGCCGGAAGGGGATGATAAATGAAAAAAGTAACGATATATGAAGTAGCGAAAGAATCGAATGTCTCTCTGGCTACTGTCTCCCGTGTAATAAACGGTTCGACGGTCGTCAAAGAGGATACAAAAAGAAGGGTCGAGGAAGCGATCAATAAACTTGGCTACAGACCTAACGCCATTGCACAGGGCCTGGCTTTGTCACGCACGACGACAGTCGGCCTGATCATTCCTTCCACCTCCGTTTCGTTTTCAGGCCGTATCATCAACGGTCTGTGCGATGTGGCAAAGATCTACGATTATTCCGTCTATCTGCATACCATCACAGAGGGCGTTACCGATATCAAGGAGATCATCGATGAGGTGATCAAGTCCAGGGTGGATGGTGTGATCATTTATGCCGACAAGGATCTTGATGATTCCGTAAAGCTCTTAGAGGAGTACAATATACCTATGGTCGTCATGTGCTCGCAGATCTCTTCCGAGAATATCTGCTCGGTCTATGTCGACTACAAGAAAGCTGTTTGTGAACTGTGCGAGACCTATCTGCAGAAAGGGATCGAAGATATCGCTATCCTGCAGGATCACAGGAATGATGTTGTATCCGAACTGATGCGGGATGGTGCGAAGGAGGCTTTCGCCAAATATGGCAAGGAATATGGCGGTTACATCGAAGTGTCGAAAGACAACCGTTCCACTTACAAGTTCCTGAAATCCTACTTCAAGACGCATAAGCATCAGGTCTTCATCGCCAACCGTGATTCGCAAGCCATGGCAGCTCTTAATGCCGGGCAGGGTGCCGGTATCGCCATTCCTGATGAGATGGAACTGATCTGCATGAACGAAAGCAAGTACACTTCTTCCGTACGTCCGGAGATCAGCTCATTTGTCGTACCTTCCTATGATCTGGGTGCGATCTCGATGAGACTGATGACAAAGATGCTGAAGGACGAACGCGTGGAAGAGAAGGAGAAGAGGCTGACAGCTCTGTATTCTCCGAAGAAAACGACAAAGGAATAGTATATTTATGGGAATTTATGAAGAACTGGTCTGGCGTGGACTGATCAAGGATGAATCTTCGCCGGAGATAAGAGATCTGCTCAACAAGGGCGGTGTGACTTTTTATATCGGTACCGATCCGACGGGTGATTCTTTACATATCGGACATTTTTCATCCTTTCTGATTTCAAAGAGACTCAAGGATGCCGGCCACAATCCGATCTTATTGGTCGGGGGAGGAACAGGTCTGATCGGCGATCCGAAACCGGATGCGGAAAGACCGATGATCACGGTCGAAGAAGTACAGCATAATTATGAATGTCTCAAGAACCAGGCGGAGAAAATCTTCGGTTTTGAAGTTGTAAACAACTACGACTGGCTGAAGGATTTCACATATATCGACTGGCTGCGGGACGTAGGCAAATTCTTCAATATCGGCTATATGCTGAACAAGGATATCGTCCGCAGAAGACTTGATGAAGGTATCACATATACCGAATTTTCCTATATGACGATGCAGGCATATGACTTCATGCATCTGTATCAGGAAAGAGGAGTCACGATGCAAGTCGCCGGTCAGGACCAGTGGGGCAATATCACTGCCGGTATCGAACTGATCAGAAAGAAACTGGGAAAGGAAGCCTATGGTTTCACCATGCCTCTTCTGACCAAGGCAGACGGTCAGAAGTTCGGCAAGACAAATGGCAAGGCTATATGGTTAGATATCAATAAGACTTCCGCATACGAAATGTATCAGTTCTTTATCAATTCCGAAGATTCCAAGGTCATCGATTATCTGAAGTTTTTGACTTTCCTTCCGAAAGAAGAGATCGAACGTCTCGAAGTTTCCAATAATGAACATCCCGAACTGCGTGAGGCACACAAAGCGCTTGCCAGAGAAGTCATCACTTTCCTTCATGGGAAAGAGGCTTATGAATCGGCTGTCAAGATCGCCGATACTTTCTTTAAGGGCAATCTGAAAGATCTGACTTACGAGGAATTGAAACAGGGTACATCCGATCTTGAACGTACAAAGATCGAAGAGGGAAAGAATCTCATTGAGGCCCTTGTTGCGATTGGTGCCTGCAAATCCAACCGTGAGGCCAGAGATCTGATCAAGGGCTCATCGATCTCGGTGAACGGTGAAAAGGTCACGGATCTTAACTATGTTTTAAGCAAAGAGAATGCTTTCAACAATGAACTGACCATCATCAAGAAGGGCAAGAAGTTCTATTACGCGGTCGAGTTCTGATATGAAGAAGCTGCTTCTTATCCTGATCGTCCTACTTTCCTTATGCGCTTGCCAGGATGAAGGCAAGGAGATGGCAAATCCGGACGACAGATACATGTATATCATCGAGATGATCGGGGAACACGATAATTTTCAGGATACCTCCAACTACTTTGATATTTCTGCCGAGATGGCTAAGATCGATGGGGGATACCGCTATTACATCACGATCGACAATCCCCGTATCGCAATGTATGATATCGAGATGCTGGCGATCGAAAAGAATGTCGATTACCGCAATACGATGGCGGCAAATGTCGGTATCTTTGAGGATAAAGAATACAACATGGTCCCCAATCAGGCCAATATTGAGCAGGGCTTCGTAAAGGGCATCGTTGCTTCGGCGATCTCACAGTATCCGGAGACGACACTCTACATCTTCGTTCAGTTCAAGAACTCCGATTTTTCGATCGTTCGTTCCGAATATTTCAAGCTTGATGTGAGCTACGAAGGAGAATGATGGCCAACCGGGAAAAGATGAAACAGTCATTGCTGATCGGAGCTTTAACGAGCTCCTTTGGCATTTTTGTTTCCAAACTTCTCGGATTGCTTTATTATTCTCCGCTTTCGGCGATCGCCGGGGAGTCCAATATGGCTTTCTATTCGATCGTCTATACTTACTATGATCTTCTGCTACAGATCTCGCAGGCAGGTATTCCGTTTGCGATCGCTTCTTTGGTTGCGAAGTATTATTCCAAAGAGGATTATAAGACGGTATTGCTGGTGAAAAAGACCGGCACAAACATCATCATGGGCCTTTCTGTTGTGACCGGAGCCTTCCTTCTTCTTATGGCAGGTCCGATCGCAAGACAGTCTCTTGGTATCTCTGCTCCTTCAAAAGATATCGAAGCGCTCAAGACGATGTTTTTCATTCTGTCCATCGCCGTCATACTGGTGCCGCTTCTTTCAGCGGTACGTGGATATGTGCAAGGTCTCAAGAGGCTTGATCTCTATGCTTCTTCGCAGGTCCTGGAACAGTTTGTAAGAGTCTTTTCCATCATCCTGTTCGCTTATCTGTTCGTGAAGATCCTTCATTTTGACAGCATCTGGGCGATCTTTGCGGCGATCGGTGCGGCTTCCCTTGGTGCTCTGGCCGCTTTCTTATTCACAGCGATCCTATCGCGAAACGATGCGAAAGGGATCGAAGAAGCGGCGAAAGTTCAGGAAGAGAAGGGACTGATGAGCAGAAAGGAGATCATCAAAGAGATCCTGATGCTTGGTGTACCGTATCTGATCATCTCTTTTCTGGGGACTGCCGGTCCTTTGATCAATACAACTTTCTTTCTCGATTATATGACCAAGGTCAACGGCCCTGAGATCTATGAGAGTGCGAAACTGGCTTCAGGCATACTGCAGGCTAATGTGGCAAAGATCTCGAATATCCCTTCGGTACTGGCGCTGGGCTTTGGCTCAGGAATGGTACCGTATCTGAGCGAATCGCTGGAGGCCAGAGACAATCGTCGGATCACGAAGCAGATCAATCAGATCCTTGATACAGTAGTCTACATCCTGATCCCGATGATCATGATCTTTATCTTCTTTGCCAGAGACATCTATTTCATCATGTATGGCAATTACAATCTGGATCTTGGTACGAGTCTTTTTGCCGTCAGCAACATTCAGATCTTCCTGGGAACGATCGCTCCGATCTTCTCTTCGATGATGATGTCGCTGAAACTGAGAAAGGAAGCGATCATCACACTGATCGTCTCCTTCCTGGCGAAGCTGCTTACATTTTTCCCGCTCGTCCGTTATTTCGGAGCCTATGGAATGATCTATTCTTCCGGTTTCTACTATCTGATCCAGATCATCTGTTACTTTTATTGTCTGCGAAGGAATTTCGGGATCAATATAAAAACGACGACGCGTCGTTTTATAAAGATCGTGATCTGTTCCTTACTGATGGTGTTACCGGCTTATCTGATCAGAAGCCTGATCCCGTTTGGCTATGACAGCCGTATCGTCGATATCCTGATCATGGGCATCTTGGGACTGATCATGTTGGGGATCTATTACGCCCTGACCGTATTCATCCGTCTGCCACAGAGGATCTTCGGTATCAAGGATATGTCGATCAAAAACCTGCTGTCACGCCTTCGCTCGTAGATATTCGATGACTTCGTTGATCAGGGAAGGTGGGGTGGATGCACCGGCTGTGACATAGACTTTGTCGGCTCCTTCAAGATCTTTGAGGTCAATGTCCTTATAGTTCTGTATCAGCAGAACTTTTTTTATACCGCTTTTCTTTCCGATGTCCACCAGTTTTCCGGTGTTATTGGATTTGACATCTCCGACGACATAGAGGAGGTCACAATCCTGTAATTTCGTGATCGCCAGCTGTCTTGAAGAAGTTGCGTTGCAGATCTCTTCCTGAATGATGAGAGAAGGGTAGATCTTTTTGGCGATCTTAAAAAGATCTTCAAGTTCCAGATAGGACATCGTTGTCTGGTTGGTGAGGAAGAGCTTGTCGCCAGAAAGAGACAGTTTTTTCAAGTCTTCTTCGCTGCTGATAAGGTGGATCTTATCCGAGATGGATAATACTGCTTCCGCTTCCGGATGTCCGCTTTTTCCGAAATAGAGGACATCGTAGCCTTGGAGAAGATATTCTTTTATGATGTTTTGTGTTTTGAGGACATCGACACAGGAGGCATCCACATATCTGAGTCCTTTCTGTACAGTTCTTTCTTTGATGCGGTCGGATATGCCGTGAGCTGTGAAGATGACGATGCCTTCTTTGATCGTTTCAAGCAGCTCTTCTTTGGATGTCCGGGTGTCATCCAGCGTGATGATGTTGAGTTTTGAAAGTTCTTGCGTCACATAGGAGTTGTGCACCAGCATGCCCAATATATAGATCTTTTCGTCTGGATTGTCTCTCCTGGTATCTTTTGCGAGTTTTATCGCATTGACCACGCCTTTGCAATATCCGCTGGGAACCACTTTTTTTATTTCCATAAGACCATTATACATTATGTTAAAATAAGGGATATGAACAGGAATTTGAAAGAAACAACGAAAAGATTCATCGAACTCTGCGGCTTCAGTGAACTCACGGAGGTACAGAAAGAAGTTTTAAAATATACGGCTTCGGATAAGGACGTCATTGCTCTGTCCAAGACCGGTACGGGCAAGACACACGCCTATCTGATCCCGGTCATGGAAAAGATCAATCCGGTCTCTGATAAGACACAGGTCGTCATTTCCGTTCCGACGAGGGAGCTTGCCTACCAGGTCTATCAGAACGCCCTTGTCATGAAGGAAGTCTATGAGGATCTGCGTATCCAGTTACTGGCGGGCGGTACGGACAAAAAAAGGACCGTAGCGAAGATGGAGAATGCGCCGCATATCGTCATCGGTACACCCGGCAGGATCAGGGACCTTTTTGTCTCCAATGCTTTGCGTGTCGATTTTGTGCAGATGTTTGTGATCGATGAAGCGGATATGACACTGGAATACGGCTTCCTGGAAGATATCGATATCGTATTCTCCCACATGGTGAAGGATCCGCAGGTCTTATGTTTCTCAGCGACATTCCCGGAGGAACTGGCAGTATTCGTACGGAAGTATCTTTCTGATCCGAAGATCGTGCGTGTCGAAGACAAAAAGAGAGATCCCCGTATCAGTCATGTCCTTGTCAATTGCAAGCACAAGGACTACAAGGAGGTCGTTTATGACATCCTTCCCGGTTTCAAGCCCTATGTCTGTCTTATATTTGCCAACACAAAAGATGAAGCGGATGCGACTTACCGCTATCTGGCTGAGAAGGGGGTCAAAGCTCTTCTGATCCACGGCGGGCTCGATTCAAGAACCAGACAGAAGGCGATCAAGGATCTGCAATCTAAGAAATATACTTATGTCATCGCTTCGGATGTCGCATCGCGCGGTATCGACATCGATGGTATCTCCCATGTCATCTCCATGGGCCTTCCCAAACAGCTGCAGTTCTATATGCACAGGGCCGGTCGTACCGGAAGAAACGAGAAGGATGGTACATGTTATCTGCTTTATAAGGAAGAAGATCTTCCTTCCATCCGCACTCTGAACAAGAAGGGCGTCAATTTCCTGGCCAGGGAATACAAGAACGGTTCCTGGAAGGAGGCCAACAATCCGACTTTAAAGAAACAGGTCAAGACAGATCTTGATGAGAAGCAGATCGTCAAGACGCTGTATCGGAAAAACGAGAAAGTCAAGCCCAACTACAAGAAGAAAAAGAACAGGGAAGTGGAAAAGATCAAACGGAAGAAGAGAAGGGAATTCATCCAGTCCAAGATCAAAGAAGAGAGAAAAGAAAGATACAAGGAAAAACAGCGAAACAAGGCAGAATGATGCCTTGTTTTTCTGTATAATACAGATTATGGATATCAGAAAGTATATCGGAGATGTGGATTTCTATAAGAGAGTATTGCGTATCGCACTTCCTTGTGCGCTTTCACAACTGCTTCTTTCCTGCCGCTCGATCATCTGTTCGATCATGGTGTCTTCCATCGGTATGGTCACGGCTGTCGGCAATGCCAACAACATCTCTTTCTTACATGATTATCTGCTGTGGGGGCTGGAAGCCGGTGCGGCATTATTCGGAGCGCAGTTCTTCGGTGCAAAGCAGTTCAAGAATATGGCCAGGACGCAGGGCGTCTTTCTGGTCCTTTCTTTGATCAACGCCTTGTTCTGGAATGCCGCTGTGTTCTTTTTCGGCGATAAGCTGCTTCTTTTCTATCTCAACGACAGAGAATTGATGCCGTACTCCTGGATCTATCTCAAATATGTGATGGTCTCTCTTGTTTTTCTTTGTGTCTTTTTGTCTTTTCGTTGCATGTATCAGGCGATGCACAGGACAAGAGTCACTTTTATATCTTCCGCTTTCTATGTCGTCGTCAACATCCTGTGCAATTATCTCTTTATTTTTATTTTGAGATTAGGTATGCAGGGTGCAGGCATGGCGGTGCTGGCCAGTGAGATCATCTGCTGTGTGGCGATGCTTATATATGTTTATTACGACAAGCCGGATTTCTATCTGGGGATAAAGGAAATGCTGTCGTTTGACTGGCATTTCCTGAAACCGTTTCTGGCAAAAGTGGCACCGATCGCATTCAATGAAATGCTGTTTGGTTTTGGGCAGTCTCTTTTCAATAAAGCTTATGGCATGCTGGGAAGCTCTTCTATGGAAGTCATCTATGTCTGTTCGGAGATCCTTTCGATGGCTTTATTTGCTGTCTGGGGATATGGCGAGGCGGTGGCGATCATCGTTGGTACCTTGTTGGGAGAGGGAAGGATCGAACAGGCGAAAGAGGAATCGGCATATCATCTGGGATTGTCTTTCGTGGTGGGCATCGTACTGTGGATCTTTATGGTGGCTTTTTCGCCGGTCTTTCTCAAGCTCTATCACATATCCGATCCTTCCACTGCAAGTTCCTGCAGACAATTGCTGAACGTATATGGCTTCAAGGCTTTCCTGCGGGTCTTCACATATGTGATGTTCTGTACCCTGAAAGCAGGCGGCGATTCCAGGATCTACAACCTGCTTGATTCCGGCATAATGTATGCCGTAGGGATCCCGATCGCTTTTGCGGGTGTATTCTTGGGTGTAAAAGATATCGTATTTCTGGTACTTTTATGTCAGATCGAACAGGTGGTGCGTTTCTTTCTGACACTGAAACGCTATAATAGTTACAAATGGGCTAAGAACCTGACGGAGCTGGTAAACTGATATGAAAATTGGATTCATTTCTCTTGGCTGTGCCAAGAATCTGGTCGATTCGGAAAACATCATTGCCTTGTTCGATGATCCGTTTTTCGAATACGAAGAAGATCTGAAAAAATGTGAAGCGATCCTGATCAATACCTGCGGTTTCATCCTTTCCGCGAAAGAGGAAGCGATCGATACGATACTGGAGATCGCCGAATACAAGGAAGACCGGTTGAAGAAACTGATCGTGACCGGCTGTTTCGTACAGCGCTATTATGAAGACTGCCTCAAGGAGTTTCCGGAAGTCGATCTGTTCGTCAGGATCAGCGATTATCCGAAACTTCCTGAATTGCTCTCTGAGCTGTTCGATCACAGATTCGTTCATACCTATGGGAAAAACAGGAAACTTGCCAACAGCGATTACACTGCATATCTGAAGATCTCGGATGGATGCGACAACCGCTGTTCATACTGCGCGATCCCTCTGATAAGAGGAGATTGTCGTTCCTACACGATCGAAGAGAATGTGGAGCAGGCTAAGATCCTGGCGGATAGCGGCGTGAAAGAACTCAATGTCGTCGCCCAGGATACGACCTATTACGGCCATGACTTATACGGAAGGTTTGCCTTGAAAGACCTGATCCATGAACTGGACAAGCTGCCTTTTGAATGGATACGTATCTTATACATGTATCCCGATGAGATCGAGGAAGATCTGCTGATCGAAATGAAGAACTGTAAGAAAGTACTTCCTTATTTCGATATCCCCGTACAGTATGGAAACGATACGATCCTCAAGCTGATGAACAGAAGAGGCAGCGTCGCTTTGATCAAAGAGAAGATCGCCTTGATCAGAAGCTACTTCCCGGATGCCTGCATCCGTACGACTTTGATCGTAGGCTTCCCCCATGAGACAGACGAGACTTTTGAAGATACACTGTCTATGGTGAAGGAACTGCGCTTTGATTCGCTCGGCGCTTTCACTTATTCACCGGAAGAGGACACGAAATCCTATGATATGGATGGACAGGTCGATGAAGAGATCAAGAATGAACGTTATGAAAGACTCATGTCCCTCCAGAGGCAGATCGTCGAAGAAAAGAACCGGGAAAGGGTCGGGAACAGCTATAAAGTCCTGATCGAAAGATACGAATCCTTATTTGACCGTTATATCGGACGCAGTTATATGTCGGCACCTGATGGGATCGACGGTGTCATCTATATACGGCATGAAGAGGGCCTTAAGATCGGCGAATTCTATGATGTGAAGATCACCTCTTATAAGGACTACGATCTGATCGCAGAGATCATATAACAGACACTTCAAGTGTCTGTTTTTTTTGAAAAGTTGGATCATTCAATTCTATTAATCGGATTTAAATTATATAATGAAGAAAAAGAGGTAAATATCATGAACTATTATGTAGGAATCGATTTGGGCGGCACGAATGTCAGGATCGCCAAGGTGGATGAAGAAGGCAAGATCGTACAGGATGTCATCGCTCCTTCCCATGGACTGGAAGGTCCGGAAAAGATCGAAGAGAACATGCTGGAACTGCTGGGACAGTTCGATCTGAGAGATGTGCGTTCCATCGGTCTGGCGATTCCGGGACCTGTTGACGGAGAAAGAAACGTCATCACGCAGGCTACCAATATTCCGGGATGCGAGGATTATCCTTTTGCGACCAACATGCAAAGAGCGACCGGTGTCCCGGTGTTCTTGGACAACGATGCCAATGCAGCCGGTCTGGCAGAAGCGGTACTTGGTTCCGGCAGGGGATACAACGAAGTCTACTTCCTGACTCACTCTACCGGTATCGGCGGTGCCTTAGTCATCAATGGCAAAGTCATCTCCGGTCATAAAGGATATGCAGGAGAAGTTGCCAACGTCATCGTCGATCCGGATGCAAAGCAGTATCCGGTATATGCTCATCTCAATAAGGGTGGTGTCGAGTCCGTCGCTTCCGGTACGGCAATGGGTTTGATCGGAAACGAACTGATCGGGCCGGAGGCTGATTCAGCAAGAAAGGTCTTTGTACTTGCCAGTGAAGGAAATCCGATCGCGCAGGCGATCGTAGACAAGATGGCGAAGGATTTCGCGACTTGTCTGGCTGCCATATCAGCGATCTGTGCACCGGATTGTTTCGTTATCGGCGGTGGCTGTTCCCATTCTTCCGCTTTATATTTTGATAAACTGAAGGAATACTTCCGTTCCATGGCACATGAAGGCATGCGGGATGTACCGATCCTCAAAGCAACATTGAGTGAACCGGGTGTCCTGGGTGCTGCTATGATCGGTAAATCGCATTTGGATAACTGATATGTACTATAACGAACTGAAAGAATATATCAGGGCGGGAAAAGCAGATGAAGTCCTGGCTTTGATCATCGGCAAAAGCGATGTCAAGAAAGAACAGGAACGCTACCTGAAACTGTTGGATGACGCTTATGAACTGTTTGGAGATGGCGATTATCATTTTGTCTCTTCACCGGGACGTTCTGAGATCGGCGGCAATCACACCGATCATCAGCACGGTCATGTCGTAGCTGCAGGTCTCAACATCGACAATCTGGCGGTTGTGAAGAAAAATGGAACGTCAGTAGTTCATTATAAGGACAGGGGATTCGGCTATTTTTCTGTGGATCTTTCTGACCTGAGCATGCGGGAAGCGGAAAAGAATACATCTGAAGCACTGGTGAGAGGCATTGCCGCAAGGCTCAATGAACTCGGTTTTCAATATGGCGGTTTCGATGCTTTGTGTGAGTCGAAAGTCCTGGTCGGATCAGGTATTTCTTCTTCAGCCTGCTTCGAAGTGATGCTGGTGGAGATATTCAATTCGCTGTTTAATGAAGACAAGATCGACCCCGTCTTGCGGGCGAAGATTGGTCAATATGCGGAAAACGTCTATTTCGGCAAGCCGAGCGGACTTCTTGATCAGATGGCGATCTCTGTGGGCGGTTTTGTGGCGATCGACTTCAAGGATCCTCAGGATCCGGCCATTGAGAACTACGATTTCTCTTTTTCCGACCACGGTTATGAACTGATCTTAGTCAATACGAAAGGGGATCATTCCGACCTTTCCCACGAATATGCAGCGGTCCCTTATGAGATAAAGGAAGTTGCTGAACAGCTCGGCGTGGAAGTATTGGCTGA
Organism: uncultured Erysipelotrichaceae bacterium; assembly: GCA_902795875.1. GTDB lineage: Bacteria > Bacillota_I > Bacilli_A > Erysipelotrichales > Erysipelotrichaceae > Colivicinus. The sequence goes on along the minus strand of CADBND010000225.1, from coordinate 13,941 downwards.
TTCTTCCAGAGACGCTTTACTGAAGGATCTGAAAACGATCCGGGAAAAAGTCAATAATGACAGGGCAATCTTAAGGGCTTTCCATTTCTTCAATGAGGATAAACGGGCGATCGCCCAGAAAGAGGCGGTTAAAAACGGTGATATCGATGCGCTTTTGAAACTGATGAAGGAATCAGGCCGTTCCTCTTTTGAATATCTGCAGAATGTCTATCCGGCTTCACGTCTTTATTCCCAGTCTCTGGCTTTGGGCCTTTGTCTTGCGGACATGTATCTGAAAGACGAGGGGGCATACCGGGTACACGGAGGCGGTTTCGAAGGCACGATACAATGTGTCGTTCCGCAAAATAAGCTCGACGGTTTCCGGGATCTGATGAAGCAGACGTTCGGTGAGGATTGCCTGCTGGAAGTCAAAGTCCGACCGTTCGGTACCAGAACTGTGATCTAGATATGAGCCCTTGTCTGAACAAGGGCTTTTTTTCTTCCGGTACAAAAGAAGACGGGCTTACAATTGTGGACTGTTTATCAATCATATTTATTGTAATCGTTTTCATTTGGTCTATAATTATATATGGACGTTATGTCCGAGGATGAAAAAGCTTTTAAGTGTTTTACTGGCTGTCCTCATGGTCCTCGCTCTTGCCGGATGCGGTCAGAAGGAAGAAACTCCTGCTGGCGGCGGCGAAGCAGCTCCTGAAACAGTCAAGATCGGTGTTGCGATCTATCAGTTCGATGACAACTTCATGACTCTGTATCGTCAGAACATCCAGAAGTACTTCGATGATCTCAACGCTCAGGGTGGTACGCAGTACGAAGTTACTATCGTTGATGGTAAGAACGACGTTGCTGAACAGACCGAACAGGTCAACACATTCATCTCTCAGGGTGTCGATGCTATGATCGTCAACCTGGTCCAGACTTCTTCTCCGGCTCTTGCACAGGCTGTTGAAGATTCCGGTATTCCTACAGTATTCATCAACCGTGAGATCGCTGACTACAACTATGGTCCTAAGACTTGCTACGTTGGTGCTGATGCTAGAGATTCCGGTACTTACCAGGGCCAGATCATTTTCGATCAGGAGAACCATGGTGACCTGAATGGTGATGGTGTTGTTAAGTACATCATGATCATGGGTGACCCTGAAAACTCTGATGCTCAGAACAGAACTGAATACTCTATCAAGTATCTGACAGACAACGGTGTAAATGTTGAATGCTTATATCAGGAAACTGGTATGTGGGATCAGGCAAAGGGCCAGGAACTGGTTGCTACTGCTCTGAACGCTTACGGCGATGACATCGAAGTTGTATTCTGCAACAACGATGGTATGGCTTTAGGTGCTGCACAGGCTATCAACGCTGCCGGCAGAACTGTCGGTAAGGATATCTATCTTGTTGGTGTCGACGCATTAGTCGAATGCTGCGAAATGGTCAAAGCTGGTACGATGACTGGTACAGTTCTGAACGATGACCAGGGTCAGGCTACTGCTGCTTGTGAATCTGTTCTTAAGCTCTTAGCTGGTGAAGAGATCACTAACAAAGTCAATTACGTTCCGTACGTAATGGTCACACCTGCAAACGCTGATCAGTATATCAAATAATTTCAGTTTTGCTTGAAGAAGAGTTACATGTTCATACATGTAACTCTTCTTTTCATATTTTGAAGGAGAAATATTATGTCAGAATACATTCTTGAAATGAAAGATATCTGTAAATCCTTCCCTGGCGTAAAAGCTTTAGACCATGTTTCTTTGCAACTGAAACCGGGACATGTTCATTCCCTGATGGGCGAGAATGGTGCCGGTAAATCAACTCTGATGAAATGCCTTTTCGGCATTTACAAGAAGGATGAGGGTCAGATCATCTATAACGGTGAAGAAGTAACGATCACCGATCCGTTTGATGCGCTGAATAAAGGTATCGCCATGGTCCATCAGGAACTGATGCCGATACGTGAAAGATCTATAGCTGAAAACATTTACTGTGGAAGATATCCGACAAAGTCTTACGGACCGGTCAAGGTGATCGATCACAAGAAGATGTACGAAGATACACAGAAGCTCCTGGACGATCTGGGGCTGAACTTCAAGGCGACAGACAAGTTGGGAACTTTATCTACGTCACAGATGCAGCTGGTCGAGATCTGTAAAGCGATCAGCGCAAACGCTAAGATCATCATTTTGGATGAGCCTACATCATCGCTGACACAGAAGGAAGTTGATAAGCTCTTTGAGATCGTAAAACAACTGACTTCACGTGGATGCGGTGTTATCTATATCTCTCATAAAATGGATGAGATCCTGAAGATCTCGGATGAAGTCACGATCATGCGTGACGGACAGTACATCGGTACCTGGCCTGCAAAGGGTCTTACGACGGATTTCATCATCGCCAAGGAAGTCGGACGTGAACTGACTGACCTGTATCCGCCAAAGGTGAATACACCGGGTGAAACGGTATTTGAGGTCAAGGATTTCACTTCGATCCTTGATAATTCCTTCAAGGATTGTTCCTTCTCCGTTAAGAGAGGCGAGATATATGGCGTGGCAGGCCTGGTCGGTGCGCAAAGGACTGAACTGATGGAAGCCATTTACGGATTGCGCGGGAAGGTGTCAGGCACGGTCACTTTCGATGGAAAACAGCTTGATATCAAATGTCCGGAAGATGCGATCAAAAACGGTATCGCTCTGATCACGGAAGACAGACGTGCAAGAGGGATCTTCGGCGTCTTGTCGATCACGGATAATGTCGCTGTCGCTTCCCTCAATGATTATCTGAAATACAGAATCATGCTTGATCATAAGGCGATCAATGAGGTCGTCGACAGGTCGATCGGTGAGCTTTCGATCAAGACACCGAGTCCGAAAGAACAGATCAAGAACCTTTCCGGCGGTAACCAGCAGAAGGTCATCATCTCCAGATGGCTGGCGAAGGAACCGGATGTGCTGATCATGGATGAACCTACCAGAGGTATCGATGTCGGCGCAAAATATGAGATCTATTCAATCATTGGCCGTCTGGCAAAGGAAGGCAAGACGATCATCGTCGTATCTTCCGAAATGCCGGAGCTGATCGGTATCTGCGATCGTATCATGGTCATGTGCGAAGGCCGGATCACCGGTGTCGTGGAAGGGAAAGACATGAATCAGGAAAAGATCATGGAACTCTCTACTAAATTCAGGAGTTAAAGGAGAATAAGTATGTCTGAAAAAACGAAAAATGGGAAAAAGTTTGATATCGCTTCATTCCTGGTAAATAATGCTTTGATCATCCTGATCATCGCTTCTGCTATCTTTGTCGGCTTGCAGAATCCGCGTTTCTTCTCCATGGCCAACATCAAGAACCTGCTGGCGAATACGTCTGTACGTATGGTCATCGCTTTGGGTATCTCGGGTGTTCTGATCATGAGGAACAATGACCTTTCTGCAGGACGTCAGGTCGGTCTTGCCGGCTGTATCTGTGCGACGCTCTTACAGAGGATGGATTATTCCGGTAAGGTGTATCCGAACATGGAACCTATGAACATGTGGCTGGTATGTATCCTGGTCATGATCGGTTTCGCTTTGACGATCGGTCTGATCAACGGCCTGGTCGTTTCCAAGCTCCACGTTCCGGCTTTCATTGGTTCCTACGGTATGCAGACGATCGTCTACGGTATTGCCCTGATCTATACCGGTGCACAGCCGATCGGTGGTCTGATCCCCGAATACACCAACTGGGCGGCAGGTTCCTTCCTGAACATACAGCTGATCCCGAATCTGGCGGTCGTCACGGCAGTCGTGATGGTCGTGATGTGGTTCTTATACAACCATACGCCTTACGGCAAGAAGATGTATGCGATCGGCGGTAACCCGGATGCGGCAGAAGTCTCCGGTATCAATACGACGAGAATGACGATCGCTTCCTATATGATCGCTGCTTCGCTGTTTGCTTTGGCAGGATTCATGCTCGGTGCTAAGGCCGGTGGTACTTCCTCCAACCTGGCAAACGGTTATGAACTGTTCGCCATCGCCGGATGTACGATCGGTGGCGTTTCCGTCAACGGTGGTACCGGTAAAGTTTCCGGTATCCTGATGGGTGTTCTGGTCTTCGAAATACTGAAGATCGAGATGACCTTCTTAGGTATCGATACGGCTTGGACTTACATCGTTCAGGGTATCGTCATCGTCGTTGCGATCGCGCTGGATATCCGCAAATACATCGCAAAGAGATAATTGAAACAATAAAACGGGACTTCACAGTCCCGTTTGTCATCTGTATGAATGGAGATCATCTGTATGATCTCTATTTCTTTTTTTCGTATTTGAGCTGGAAATAGAGCTTTATGAATGTGAATGATGCTGCCAGAGGCATGGCGATCCCGAAGAAGACTTTTCCTTCGTTTGTCGTTAGGAAGGTGATCGTGATCGCGAAGAACAGCACGAACTGCCAGGAGATGTTTCTTTGAATGGCGATCTTATCATCTTCGAAAACTTTGTTTCTGATCTCGTTTTTGAAGAAGGCTTTTGTGTAGATCGCGGAAGACAGTGCCTTGGATGCGAAGAAGAATGCGACGATCAGAACGATCACAAATAGGATCGAAACAGGGGACAGGCCTGCTTTTTTGATGAGGAAGGCGGTCAGCAGAGAAAACAGGATGTAGAAGACTTCGCTGACACCGAAGAAAAGAAGGATGTCCGCTTCGGAAATGTAGCGTTTCTGTTCGTGATGGCATTTGGGACAGACGACTCTTCCTACTGTATAGTTCTCGATGTTTTTGTTGCATTCGCCGCTGATGTCTTCGTGGCATTTTTCACAATAGATCTTCATGTTTTTTATTATAGATCCAATGCCTTTTTTCTATCAATTCGGATGTCATGAAACGGGCTGTTTTGTTTCAAGAACGGCTGAAATAAGTTATAATATAAACAGAGGAAGATATGTATCATATAAGTGACTTAAAAAAGTTTCTGCGTTGCGAAAGGCTTTACTGTTACAGTAAGGACAATGACAACGCATTTAAGCCATATCTGCGTGCTGATGAAAATATAAGTGAACTGCTGAAGCAGTACTTCGATATACAAGAATGTTTTGAAGGAGTCCGGAATGATCCGCCTGAGCGATTCTTTTCCGAAATAGGTCGATACGAATGGTTCGTTCATCCACGTTTTTCCGATGGGGAATTGCGGGTGAACGTTCCTTTAATGCACAAAAACGGAGATGTTTTCGATCTTTATTTCGTCTATTACGGCGTGATGGTGAAGGAACTGGATCTGCTCAGCTACCGTGTCACGGTGAAAGTATTGAAAAGAGCGGGAGTCAGGATCGGCGAGATCTATCTGGTCCGTTTCGATGGAGATTATGTCAATGAAGGACAGCTGGATGCAAAGAAACTCTTCCTTGTTTCCGATAGGAATAAAAACAAAAGGATAAAAGATCTGGTCGAAAGGGAGGATTTTGATTACGACTCCCTAATAATGAAGATGGAGAACTATGATCCTTCCTGTGAACCGGCAAGGAAATGCCGTTACTGCAAGCTCAACGGACTTTGTGAATATTACAGGAACTGTTTCCCTGATGAGAAGGAAGAAGATGATGATTCGATACTGACGCTGGTCTCGAGCCAGCATAAGAATCAGATGTATCTTCATGGCATCCGGTATTTGAAGGATGCGGATGTCGATCTGCTGGAGGGAAACAAGATCCAATATGCCCAGATCATGGCTTCAAAAAACGGGGGACTGTTCATCGATCGCTATCCTTTGATCGAATGGCTCGCAAAGATCGAAGAAAGACCGATCTCCTTCATCGACTTTGAATGGGACAGGTATCTCGTTCCGATCTATGAGGGGATGCGACCAATGGATGTCGTATGTTTCGAATTCGCTCTGTACTATATCGATACTGAGGGAAAGATGGAACACAGGACATTCGTCGGAACAGGAGATTGCCGGCGGGAATTCGTGGAAGCACTGTTCGATTATCTTCCGGAAAGCGGCCCGATCCTGGCATATAATGCCATGGGTGCCGAATGTTTAAGGCTATACGAACTGGGAGAGATGTTTCCGGAATACAGGGATAGACTTGCGGCGATCAATAAGAGGTTTTATGATCTGGCGGAGCCCTTCCTGGAAGGAATGATCTATGATGTACGCATGCAGGGAAACTTCACTTTGAAGAAACTGGTGGACATCTGTTCCGATTATTCCTATAAGGACCTGGATATCTATGACGGAATGGCGGCGGTCTTCAACTGGCGGGATATCGATAAGAAAAACAGCGAAGAGGAGGAGAAGATCCTGGAGGATCTGAAGGAATACTGTTCCCTGGATGCCTATGGACTCTTCCTTGTATACAGATGGCTGATCAAACTCGTGATCGAGTCTAAATAGATAAAGGAGGTAGACTTATGAAATTTGCGATTTACGGTGAGAATGTAACGATCTCTGATGCGATGAGAGAGAAGATCGAAAATCGGCTTTCTGCTCTCAACAAGTACGTCGTCATCGACGAGGCACAGAGTGCCAAAGTTACAGTCAAAGTCCACGGCGAAGAAGGCCTGAAGGTCGAAGTCAACGTGCCGACGAAGATCGGTCTTATGAGATCGGAAGTCGTACATGAAGATTTCTCGACGGCGGTAGACCTCGCGATCGACAAACTGGAAGATCAGATCAGAAGGCAGAAGGGAAGACTGTCAAGAAGACACAAGGATTCTCTTGCCGAGAACTTCTATGTTGCGGATCAGGACGATGAAGAAGAAACGCCTGTAAGGACCAAAACTGTCTATGCGGATGAAATGATCCTCGATGAGGCAATCATGCGCATGGAGATGCTTTCTCACTCGTTCTTCATCTACAAGGATGCGGACAGTGAAAAGATCGCTGTTGTGTACAAAAGAAATGATGGAGGTTATGGACTGATCGAAGTTGGTGAATAAAAGACCATCTCGATAAAGAATTGTCCTTGATTAGAAAGGGAGCTATGAAAGGATTCGACAAAAGCAAATTTGAGATCGAGATACTCTCTAGGGAGTATCTCAACAGTAAACGCGTCATCAGAGAGGCGGAAAACAGTATCATCCGATACAATTCGCGAAAGCTGGAAAGAAGTTTCCGCATCGTATATCACATCGAATATGTGGTGGAAAGTCTCGATGAAGACGACAAATTTATCATTCGTAATGAACTGATGGAAGGAAGAAGGGGAGACTGGTACCTGTCGTACTTCTCCCCAACTGCTTATTACCGTCACCGGGAAAAGGCATATGAGAACTTTCTGCATTGTTTATAAGGTTGACGGGAAGTATAATAAATCTTGTAAAGAGAGGATAAAACATGAACTTAAAAGGAATCGCTACTTCAAGCGGTATCGCCATCGGAAAGGTATACAAGCTTGAACAGCCTACTGTCGTCATCACTGAGGGTTCAGGAGATCCCCAAAAGGAACTGGAGGTCCTTGAGAACGCTTTAAATAAGACGATCAGTGATATCGAACAGATCAAAGAAAGAGCGAGCGCTACGCTGGCTCCCGAAGAACTTGCCATTTTTGATGCCCATCTGATGATGGCACAGGATCCGGAATTCAAGGATCAGATCGTAAATATGATCAAAGACGGCTCTTCGGCTGACCAGGCTACCAAGAGCGTTTCCGATATGATGATCGGAATGTTTGAATCGATGGATGATGCCTATTTCAAGGAAAGAGCAGCAGACATCAAGGATGTCTCTTTCCGTCTCTTATGCAACATCCTGGGATTGACTATTCCCGATCTGACGGCGATCGACGAGGAAGTCGTCATCGTCGCTGAAGAAATGACACCTTCCGATACCGCTCAGCTCAACAAAAAGTATTCTCTGGGCTTTGTGACGGAGATCGGCGGCAAGACTTCGCATGCGGCGATCATGGCCGTTGCATTAGGTCTTCCGGCAGTCGTAGGCTGCACGGGCATCATGTCTTCCTGCAAACACGGTGATAAGATCATCCTGGATGCCAAGGAAGGTGATGTCATCATCAATCCTACAGAAGAACAACTGAAAGAATACGAAGAGAAACGTGTACGTTTCCTGGAAGAGAAGGCAGCCTTGCAGGTACTTCTCAATAAACCGACGATCTCGACAGACGGTCATCAGGTCGAACTGGTCGCCAATATCGGTTCACCGAAAGACATGGACAATGTCATTGCCAATGGCGCAGAGGGTGTAGGTTTATACCGTACCGAATTCCTTTACATGGAATCGACGGAAGACTTCCCGAGTGAAGATGATCAGTTCAATGCCTACAAGGTCGTTCTGGAAAGAGCGGAAGGCAAGAGAGTCGTTGTCCGTACGCTGGATATCGGCGGTGATAAGAAACTTCCTTACTTCGAATTCGAACCGGAGATGAACCCGTTCTTAGGATACAGAGCGATCAGGCTGTGTCTTGATAGAAAAGACATCTTCAAGACACAGGTCAGGGCACTGCTCAGAGCTTCCGTTTACGGAAAGCTGGCTATCATGTTCCCGATGATCGCTACGGTCGATGAGTTCAAGGCGGCTAAGGAGTTTGTCCTTGAGACGAAGAAAGAACTCAAGGCAGAGGGCGTCGAAGTCTCTGACAATATCGAGATCGGTATGATGGTCGAGATCCCGGCTTCTGCCGTATTGGCTGATGAATTTGCCAAATACGCTGACTTCTTCTCGATCGGTACCAACGACCTGATCCAGTATTCGATGGCTGCTGACAGAATGAGTGAGAAAGTCGCTTATCTGTATCAGCCTCTGCATCCGGCGATCCTGCGTCTTGTCAAGATGACGATCGATGGTGCACATTCTCAGGGCAGATGGTGCGGTATGTGTGGCGAGATGGGCGGTGACCCGATGGCTGCACCGGTACTTCTCGGACTGGGACTGGATGAATTCTCCATGTCCGCTTCCAAGATCCTTCCGACAAGAAAGATCATCACCAACCTGTCAAAGGCTGAGATGGAAGAACTCGCTGCCAAGGCTTTGAAGTGCCATACCGAATCCGAAGTTACGGAGCTGGTCAAAAAGGTACTGAGTTAGACTAAGGATATTTGCTTAAGAGATCGCCGATGGCGGTCTCTTTTTTTGGTATATTTTTTGTCAAAACAGAAGCATTGTATTAAAATAGTAAAGTAGAAAAATAAGAGGTGAATTTATGGGAAGAGCGCATGAAGTAAGAGCTGCAGCAATGGCGAAGACCGCTGCAATGAAATCAAAAGTTTATTCAAGATATGGCAAGGAGATCTATATCGCTGCCAAATCAGGCGTTCCTGATCCCGATATGAACCTTACACTTCGTTCCAAGATCAAGGAGGCCAAGGCCAATCAGGTTCCGGCTGATGTCATCAAGAGAGCTATTGAAAAGGCTAAGGGCGGCAGTACTGAATCATATGATTCCCTGCGTTATGAAGGTTTCGGTCCGGGCAATGCCACGATCATCATTGACTGTCTGACAGATAATTCCAACAGGACGGTCGCAGCGATGAACCAGTGTTTCAACAAGTCCCGCTGCAAGATGGGCGTCAAAGGTTCCGTTTCGTTCAATTATGATAACCTTGGTGTCCTGTCATTCAAATATGAAGATGAGGATACGATGCTGGACACGCTGATCAATGCTGATGTCGATGTCAACGATCTGGAAGTGGAAGATGGTGAAATGACCGTCTATGTCGCACCTTCTGATCTGCATAAGGCACAGGAAGCCATCGATGCCCTGATCCCGAATTGCGAATATTCGGTCTGTGCGATCAAAATGCTTCCGCAGGAATATGTCACGCTCACCGATGAGCACGACAAGGAACTCTGGCAGAGACTGTTAGATAATCTCGATGAAGTCGAAGATGTCCAGGAAGTCTACCACAACGTACTGATGTAAAAAAAAGAAAAGTTCTTCTTTGGATCGATATGATCTAAGAAGAACTTTTTTATTTACCTTATTTGCCAATCGATCGGGGTCAGGCCGTTGCGGATCAGGAAGTCGTTGGTCCTGGAGAATGGCCTTGACCCAAAGAATCCGTTATAGGCACTTAAGGGTGAGGGATGGACTGATTCGATGATCAGATGTTTGGGGTTGGTAATGTATTGCTTCTTGGAGCGGGCATTGGCACCCCATAGGATGAAGACGACCGGTTCGTCTTTTTCGTTCAGTTTTTTGATGATGGCATCCGTCAGTTCTTCCCAGCCTTTTCCTTTGTGGGAATTGGCTTTGTGAGCTTCCACTGTGAGGACGGAATTGAGGAGCAGGACTCCCTGTTTCGCCCAGTCGATCAGAAAACCGTGATTTGGGATGGTACAACCCAGATCGTCGTGAAGTTCCTTGTAGATGTTCTGAAGGGAAGGAGGAACTTCGATCCCTTTGGATACGGAAAAGGAAAGACCGTGTGCCTGACCGGGTTCGTGATAGGGATCCTGCCCCAGAATGACGACCTTGGTGTCTTTATAGGACGTGAGCCTTAGTGCGGTATAGATGTACTTGGGAAGGGGATAGACGGTCTTGTTTCGATACTGTTCATCGAGGAAGATCCGCAGTTTCCTGTAATAATCCTTTTCGAATTCCTGACCGATCACATCATCCCAGTCGTTGCCGATAATCTTCATAAAATCATTATATAATATTGGTATGTTTACTAGTATCGAAGATGCGATCGAATGGATCGTGACAGATAAAGCCCGTTTCCGGAAACTGGATGAATTCAGGCAGATCCTGCATGAAGCAGGTGATCCTCAAGATGACTTCTATACGATCCACGTGACCGGAACAAATGGCAAGGGTTCGACCATCAATTATCTTTGCGACCTTCTGATGTCACAGGGTTTTAAAGTGGGAACTTTTACTTCTCCTCATTATGTGACTCATCTGGACCGTATAAGAGTAAATGGAAACAATATTCCTGAAGACCGGTTTCTGGAGATCCTGAATCACGATTACGATATGTTCGTAAGAGAAAAACTGTCGACACTGCAGATGGACTTTATGATCATGTGCGAGCATTTTAAAAGAGAAAAGGTCGATATCGCGATCGTAGAAGTGGGTATCGGCGGGAGACTGGATTACACCAACGTCTTTCATAATACGAAGCTTTCGATCATCGCGAGTGTCGGCTATGACCATATGGAAAAACTGGGGAATACCCTGGAGGAGATCTGTAAGGACAAGTGCGGGATCATAAAGGAAGATTCGGCGGTATTGTGCGGGCATCTTCCCGATACCTGCAAGGATATCGTGAAAGAAGATGCTGAAGAGAAAAATGCGAAAGTATATATGCTGGGGGAATATAAAGATCTGGGAGACAGACATTTCCTTTATGACAAAGAGGAATATGAGATCTCTTCCTATGCTTCATATCAGCTGCATAATGCTTCGCTGGCAATCGAAGCTTTCCATATCGTCATGAAAGACAAAGGGCTTTCCATCGATGAGGACGCAGCCAAGGAGGCCTTAAAGAAGTCTTTGTGGCATTGCCGTTTCGAGATCGTGAAGGAAGAACCCAGAGTCATACTCGATGGTGCACATAATATTCATGGTGTTGAAGCGCTCGCGGAGTCCTTCGATCAGTTTGAAGGAACGAAGTGCATCGTCTTCTCCGCTTTGAAGCGCAAGGAATACCGCAAGATGATCGATGTCCTTCGCAGACACTGTGACCGGCTCATCATCACGGATTTCCCGAAATCGGGAGTCATCGATCTGAAGGAATTCTCTGATCTTTTGACGATCAGAGATTATAAAAAGGCGATCGGTCTGGCTATGGAGACCTATGACAATGTATTGATCTGCGGGTCTTTGTATTTTATGAGCGAGGTTGTTTTAAACTGTCGATTCGACTAAAATAGAAGTATAAGAATTAGGAGAAAAAATCATGATAGACTACAGTGAAGGTTCTGGAAAACAGTACCATATCGGTGTTGGCAAGGAAGACGTCGGCGAATACGTTATTCTGCCTGGCGATCCGGGAAGATGCGAAAAGATCGCACAGTATTTCGATAATCCGGTAAAGGTCGGCCAGAACAGGGAATATACGACATACACCGGTTATCTCAACGGAACAAAGGTGTCCGTTTGTTCGACGGGTATCGGCGGTCCGAGCGCTTCGATCGCCTTGGAAGAACTGGTTGCTTGCGGTGCGCATACCTTTATCCGTATCGGTACCTGTGGGGGTATGCAACTAGATGTCAAGTCGGGCGATGTCGTCGTTTCGACTGCTTCCATTCGAATGGAAGGCACGACAAAAGAATATGCACCGATCGAATTCCCGGCGGTAGCAAATCTGGAAGTGACGAACGCTCTGGTACAGGCTTGTAAGAATCTGTCTCAGCCTTTTCATACTGGTGTTTCGCAATCCAAGGACGCTTTCTATGGCCAGCATCGTCCTGAAACACTGCCCAATGGCGAAGAGTTGATCCGCAAATGGAAGGCCTGGCTTGCCCTTGACTGCAAGGCTTCGGAAATGGAGTCGGCTGCACTGTTTATCGTCGGCCAGTATCTCAGAGTCCGTGTCGGTTCCTGCTTCTTAGTCGTAGCGAATCAGGAAAGAGCTGCTGCCGGTATGGAGAATCCGCAGGTACATGACACCAACGGCGCCATCAAAGCCGCGGTAGAGGCTATGAAGATCCTCATCGATGAAGACAAGAACTAAGAACCTGTTATTGTGCAATATCCTGACAGCCATCCTGTTTTTGCTTCCGGTATTCAGGCTGGATCTGTTTAAAGAAAACTATTCGACCCTTAGTCTTAACGCTGAGGGTCATTTGTTTCTGCTGGGACTGGGGATCCTGACGGGAAGCCTTATGGGCTATGAAACAGCGTGTATTGCAAACAAGAAAAGGGGATATATCGTCTTTGCATCCCTGCTTCTTGGGACTTTGATCCCGCACCATGTGCCATATGACTTTCAGGGGAATATGCATCTGTTTTTCGCCTATACCGGTTTCTTTGTCCTGATCGTCATGACTTATCTGAATACGTTGTGCAGCAGAAAAACGACATGCCGGAATATCCTGATCCTGTCCTTGACGGCGGCTTTCGCTTTGTATCTGCGCTTTGGAATGGTGAGTACATTAGCGGAGATCGTGATCATGTTTGCATGTATGGGGATCGATCTGCTGATCTGTATCGAGAAAAGGATATAAGCAGATCTTACAGCCTTATCAACAGAAAAAGAAAAGAGATGTACGGTTTCATCGATCACAATGAGTACATCTCTATTTTTGTTTTTTCTTGATTCAATAATCGGAATTTGTCTGATTGAGACAGGCTTTTACGACATGGTCTACCAATACGGAAGTGGTCACTGATCCCACGCCTCCCGGTACGGGAGTGATCGCTTTAACATAGGGTTCCACTTCTTCGTAGTCGACGTCTCCGGACAGTTTCTGTTTCTTTTCATCCCAGTCGATACCGACATCGATGATGATCTGATCGGGATTGGTGAAATCTTTCTTTACGATCCCGACCTTGCCGGTCGTGCAGATGAGGATCTGCGCTTTCGATGCGATCGCAGGCAGATCTTTTGTCTTTGTGTGGCAGATCGTTACGGTCGCGTTTCGCTGCATCAGCATCATGGCGACGGGTCTGCCGATCACGAGGGATCTTCCCATTACGACGATGTCTTTTCCGGGAATTTCGATCCCGTAATGGTCAAGGATCTCAATGACAGCCTGGGCGGTGCAGGGTGGAAAACCCAGATCCTGTCCGGTGAAGATACCGGCCAGGGATAAGTCAGAACAGCCATCCACATCTTTTTCAGGAGAGATGCAGTTGCGCAGCCTGTCGTCGTCGAAGCGGTCTTTGGGAAGGGGGCGGAATACCAGGATGCCATGAACAGTCGAATCCTGATTGACTTCCGCAAGTTTTTCGTAGAATCCTTCGACCTGCACGTTTTCATCGAAGTGATAGAGGACTGTTCTTACACCAGCCTGTTCGCATCGTTTGATCGCTCCTTTTTCATAGGAGATATCGGCATCTTTC
>CADBND010000224.1 GCA_902795875.1 uncultured Erysipelotrichaceae bacterium | reverse complement strand
TTTCTTCTGACTTCCGCATTGTTGCCCATGAGGACCGAGATCCTTCTTTCACAAAGTGCGGCATCTTCGATCGAAACCTGGATCAGTGTTCTCTTTGCGGGATCCATGGTCGTATCCCAAAGCTGATCGGCATCCATCTCACCAAGTCCTTTGTAGCGCTGTATCTCCATCTTCTCGCCCATTTCCTGTTTCAAGGAATTGAGTTCCTCATCGGAATAGAGATAGACCCTCTCCTTGTTTTTCATGACACCGTAAAGAGGCGGCATCGCGATATAGACGTGTCCTGTTTCGATCAGTTCTCTCATGAAACGATAGAAGAAAGTCAAAAGAAGGACCTGAATATGCGCACCGTCAGTATCCGCATCGGTCATGATGACGACCTTGTCATAATGGATATCATCAATATTGAAATTCGGTCCGACACCCGCTCCGATACAATGGATGATGGTGTTGAGCTCCTCGTTTTTCTCGATCTCAGATACAGCAGCCCTTTCGGTATTCAATACCTTTCCTCTCAAAGGAAGGATAGCCTGAAAAGAGGAATCACGGCATTTCTTTGCGGAACCGCCGGCAGAATCACCCTCTACCAGAAAAAGTTCGAGTCTTGAGGAATCTTTTGATTGTGCGGGAGCCAGCTTACCGGAAAGGATCTCCTTGGCTTTGGTAGAAGATTTCTTTCCACTTCTGGCTTCATCCTTCGCCTTTCGGGCTGCCTCTCTGGCCAAAGCCGCTCTTTGTATCTTTTTGATCAGCTGTGTCGCTGTTTCTTTGTTCTCATGAAGATAATAAGTCAATTGTTCGGACACGATACTATCGACCGCGTTCTTAGCTTCCGGTGTACCGAGTTTTCCCTTGGTCTGTCCTTCAAACTGTAAGATGGATTCCGGAACAGCACAAGAAATGATCGAAGTGAGTCCTTCACGCACATCCGAACCTTCAAAATTCTTATCTTTTTCTTTTAAAAGGCCGACTTCTCTGGCGAATTCGTTGATCACTTTTGTAAAAGCAGTCTTATATCCTACTTCATGGGTTCCGCCATCGCCGGTCCTTACAAGATTGACAAAGGAGAAGGTGTTCTCCTGATAGCCGTCTGTATATTGAAAAGCAATATCCACGCTGATGCCGTCCTTTTCTCCGGAGAAACATACGGTATCATGTAAGACGTCCTTGTCTTCATGCAGGTAATCCATGAATGCGCGAAGTCCATCAGAATAAAGGAATTCTTCCGCTTCCCCTGTCCTTTCATCTTTTACGACAAGTTTGACGTTTTTTAATAAAAAAGCCTCTTCCTGAGCACGTTCTACGATCGTCTGAAAGTTGAAATTCGTCGTCTGGAAGATCTTGTCATCAGGCATGAAAGTGACCTTCGAACCGCTGCGGTTGGTCGGTCCAAGTTCTGTGAGCTTGGATACCTTCCTACCACCGTTTTCAAAACGCATCAAATATCGTTTCTTATCCCGGCAGACTTCCACTTCCAGCCATTTGGATAAGGCGTTGACGACGGAGGCACCGACACCATGCAAGCCACCGGCAGTCTTGTATCCACCCTGATCAGAGAATTTACCACCGGCATGAAGTACAGTAAAAATGACCTGCAGCGTATTCTTTCCTGATTTGTGCATACCTACCGGCATGCCTCTTCCGAAATCTGTGACCGTGCAGGAACCGTCTTTATTTATCTGAATAATGATCTCGTTTCCGAAACCGTTGATCGCTTCATCGATCGCGTTATCGACGATCTCCCATACCAGGTGATGCAGGCCGCGGGAATCAACGGAACCGATGTACATACCCGGTCTTTTTCTTACTGCTTCAAGTCCTTCCAGTATCTCAATACTGTTGTCGTCATATCTGTTTGCCATAACCTATAAAATTATAACATAAACGCCACCCTGTGATATAATCCACAGTATAAAGCAAAGGCCTGGTCAGAAAAGGAGGATAAAATTATGAAGCTTCTGTTTTGGCTTCTGATCGCATATATCATCGGATCGATCCCATGGGGTCTGGTGATCGGAAAAGTCTTCTTTCATAAAGACATCCGTCAATACGGATCCGGAAATTTAGGAGGCACGAATGCCGCCAGAGTATTGGGTACACCTATCGGTATCCTGGTCATTTTCCTCGATGCGTTCAAGGCGTTATTGCTTATGATCATCTGCCACCATATCGACCCCGGATACGAACAATATGCCGGACTGGCGGTATGCATCGGTCATTGTTTCCCCTTATTTGCAGGATTCAAAGGCGGAAAGGCAGTCGCCTGTTCCTATGGTTATCTGTTGGGACTTGCCATATATGTTACAAATGAATACCTGTTCACTTTTGCGATCCCAGTCATTTCCTTCTTCATTTGTCTGGCCTTATGCAAAATGGTCTCCCTTTCTTCGATGATTGGCGTAAGTACTGCAGCGATCGGCATATTCTTCTTTGTCAATAAACAGATCG
>CADBND010000223.1 GCA_902795875.1 uncultured Erysipelotrichaceae bacterium | reverse complement strand
TGAACGCCGGTGCCATTGACTGCATCATCGCCGGTATGACGGAAACTCCTGAAAGAGCGGAATCTGTCAATTTCACCACTCCTTACTATGAGTCGCAGATGGTCGTTATCGTAAGAAAAGACTCTGATCTTGTAGGGATCGACGATATTCAGGATCTTGCCGGTCACAATGTTCTTGGCCAGGCAAATACAACCTACGATGAGATCATCGATCAGATTGAAGGTGTGAATCACATGACTCCCCTTTCTACTTATTCAAGAATGGTCCTTTCCTTGCAGTCAGGTGAAGCGGATGCGATCACTGCCGAGCTCCCTGTTGCTAATGGTGTCGTAGCAGCCAATCCGGATCTGACTTACGTCGAATTCGCGGAAGGCAAAGGATTTGTCGTAGATACTTCAGTCTCCATTGCTGTTGCAAAGGAAAATGAAGAACTTCTGAATCAGATCCAGAGCGCATTAGATTCCATTTCGGCGGAAGAAAGACTTTCCATAATGGAAGCTGCTGTTTCCAGACAGCCGGCTGTTGAGGAATAAAAATGTCTCTTTCCAAGTGTTTCGAGATTCTGGGAAAGTATTATCCGAGTTTTCTTCTCGGAGTACGCACCACTTTGATCGTCGCTTTCATCGGAACCTTTATAGGCTTTCTGATCGGTCTTTTTGTCGGCGGTATTCGTGCTATTAGACCCGATAAGACCGCAAGATCATCATCTGTGATCTTTAAAAAGATCGTTGATATCTTTATCAAGATCTATGTTGAAGTCTTCAGAGGAACGCCGATGATGGTACAGGCCGTATTCATCTATTATCTCGTCTATACAAACATCGTCCGCTGGGACAAGATGTTTGCGGCAATATTCGTTATCTCCATCAATACTGGAGCTTATATGGCTGAGATCATCAGATCCGGCATTCAGGCAGTCGATCCCGGTCAGAATGAAGCAGCAAGATCATTAGGCATGTCTTCGATGCAGACGATGATGGATGTCATCCTGCCTCAGGCTATCAAAAATGCATTCCCCGCCATCGGAAATGAACTGATCGTCAATATCAAGGATAGTTCCGTTCTGATGATCATCTCGATAACAGAATTGATGTTTCAATCCAATTCTATTGCCGGAACGACATATCGTTTTACTGAAACTTATTTTGTTACCGCAATGATCTATCTGTGTCTTACGAGTCTGTCCAGTGTTGTCCTAAACGCCATTGAAAAGCGTCTGAACAACACCAAGACTTCCCTGCCGCAATCAGATACCAGTTTCAAAAGTATCTCCATAGCCAAGGAGGATCTGTAATGGCGATCATAGAAGTCAAAGGAGTGCGTAAAGGATTTGACGGGCTCCATGTATTGAAAGGCATCGATTTCTCCATTGAAAAAGGAGAAGTTGTTTGTCTGATCGGTCCGAGCGGATCGGGAAAATCGACGATGCTTCGATGCATAAACCTCCTTGAAGACATCGATGCGGGAAAGATCGTTGTCTTAGGACAGGATATTTCAGAGATCAGAGATATCAACGCCTATCGTTCCAAGGTGGGAATGGTGTTCCAGCAATTCAATCTTTTCAACAATATGAATGTGCTCGATAACTGCACATTGGCTCAGAAAAGAGTTTTGAAAAGAAGCGAAGAAGATGCGAAAAAGATCGCAATGGAGCATCTTTTAAAAGTCGGTATGGTTGATTTTGCCAACGCCTATCCTTCCACCCTATCCGGTGGACAAAAACAGCGTGTGGCCATTGCCAGAGCCTTATGCATGGATCCGGAGATCCTGCTGTTCGATGAACCGACATCAGCTCTCGATCCTGAAATGGTCGGAGAAGTACTGAATGTCATCCGTCAGCTGGCGGATGAAGATATGACGATGCTTATCGTAACACATGAAATGGCTTTCGCCCGTGACGTTGCCGACAAAGTGGTATTCATGGATGGCGGTATCGTATTGGAAGAAGGAAGACCTGACGATATATTCAATCATCCAAAAAACGAACGAACACGCCAGTTTCTGGCCAGGATCATTTAAAAAAGGACGCGAGTCCTTTTTTTATAGATCGATCCTTTCAACATGTACTCTTCCGTCATCGAAGAGATATACTCTGGCATAACAGGGAGAAGTCAGATCCCGATTATGAGACGTTGAACCGGGGTTAATAAAATGAACATTGTTCATTATCTTATGGGAAAAGATATGGGAGTGGCCATAGAAGATGATATCTGCCTTTTCTTCCTTTGCTTTTTGTATCAGAAGCTTATCTGAAAACGTATAGCCTGTTCCATGAAACATATAGATCGAATGTCCGGCTAATTCAAATCTACGGGATTTGGGATAATCAAAAGCCCAATCATTATTTCCGTTCACAGAGATAAATGGCTCAAGTTCTTCCGGAGGAAGCAAGGAATCTCCGCAATGAAAATAATAATCACAAGCAGGATTATCATCCAGGATCTTGTTTATCGAATTGATGTCACCGTGATTATCGGAACACAGGCATATCTTCAGCATCGCAATAGAAAATCCTCTCCCTTAATAAACTCTCTGTCACTCAGATCACCGAATCCGATCTGGCGCATACATTCATAGGCGCCGATCGCAACACAATTGGAAAGATTCAGGCTTCTGGCGTCTTTTCTCATGGGAATACGGTAACAGGAATCGATGTTTTGTTTCAGTATCTTTTTATCGATCCCTGTGGATTCTTTTCCAAATACGAGATAGATATCCTTATCTTTTTCGAAAACACATTCCTGAAACGATCTCATTCCATAACGGGAAAAGAAGACGAACTGTCCGTTCTTTCCTTCCAGAAAAGATTCCCAGTTTTTATATACTTTGTAGTCGACATCTTCGATATAATCCATGCCGCTTCTTCTCAGATGTTTTTCGTCCAATGAAAAACCTAATGGTTCGATCAGATGAAGACCCATTTCAAAAACGGAACAGGTCCGCATGATGTTTCCGGTGTTCTGAGGGATCTCCGGTTCATATAGAACGATATTGATCATCGAACGATCCTTCCTTTATACAGAAAAGAAAGCAATAAATACATGCAGACGACCAGGCTGATGAAAGTAGCTACGATCGTCAAAACCAGGTGATTGAAGAATTCCGGCGGAACGATCATGATCAGGATATCCTTTCTCAGATCAAGCAGCCAAAGCTCGTTGCTTGGAAAGAAAAGGTGATGGAACATCGTCCAGAAAGAATCGAAATCGATCACGATCCAGCAGATCAGTATGCCGAAAAAGATCGCTGCATAAAGAAGTGTTTTCTTATAGGAAAGAAACAAGGTATCAAAACATTTTGTTACAACAAAATAGATCATACAGGAAACACAAAGGATGCCAGTAACGATGAGGATCACATTTGCGGCAAGATTCAGGTTCCGTACATCAACCATATGTAATTTTTCATCATCGGTGAAGATCTCTCTTTCGACACCGTTGACTTTCATCTGTATATCTAAAGATGCATCAGGATCATTCAAATAATGCAAAGTGAAGGAAGTCAACTTATCAAGGTCATCTTCGGTGATACCGATATGTTCCGCGATCGATCTTCCATAGAGCTTCAGCTTGCTGTGTTCAGAACGGTAAAAGCTCTCGTTGAAAGACCAGAAATGAACAGATAAAAGCAGCGAGAAAATGATAAAGGATACTGAGAAAACCATTCCTAATGTCTTACTATAACGATTCTTTTGCATCGATGATCCATTTCTTAAGAGCTTTCGCTCTGTGTGAGTATTCATTTTTATATTCTTCGCCAAGTTCTGCTTCGGTTTTGTTGTATTGCGGGATCAGAAAGATCGGATCATATCCAAATCCTTTATCACCGGCCGGTTCATAGGCGATCTCACCTTGATTAACGCCTTCATAATAACGGACAGTTCCCTGACCGTCGATGAAGCAAAGGCAATCATAAAACTGGGCTCCTCTGTTGTCCTTCACATCTTTCATCTGTTCAACGATATAGGCACATTTCTGTGGATAATCCATTTCCGGCAGGAATCGCGCTGAATGGATACCGGGTTTTCCATCGAAATAATCGATGCAGATCCCGGAATCATCCGCAATCGTCGGAAGACAGCACAGATCATGATAGAACTTCGCTTTGATATAAGCGTTCTCAGCAAAGGTATTTCCGTCTTCAACCGGTTCTTGGGTATAACCCATGTCCTTTGGACAAAGAAGTTCGATCGAAACGCCATTTTGTTCAAGTATATCTCTGATCTCCTCCAGTTTATGAGGGTTGTTTGAAGCGATAAATAATTTTTTCATAAGGGTATTATAATACAAAAACATATCGATTCAGCATACAAAAAGAGATACCGAAGTATCTCCATTTTTCATTTTCCAGTTCAGTCGATATTGAATCGGGATATGATAGTTTCTACAAGCGGATTCCTTACGACATCATGCGGGCCGAATTCGACGAACCCGATATTCTTGATATCTTTCAGTTTCTCATAGGCGATCACTAGTCCGGAACGTTCTTTTCTGATATTCAGATCGATCTGCGTGATATCGCCGTTGACGACCATTCTGGAATTGAAACCAAGACGTGTCAGAAACATCAGCATTTGTTTATCAGTCGTATTCTGTGCCTCATCGAGGATGATGAATGCTTCATCTAATGTTCTGCCTCGCATATAAGCGAGCGGTATCACTTCGATCGTACCCCGTTCCAGCAGTTTTTCTTTCTGTTCATGGCCTAATACGATATCAAGCGAATCATAGATCGGCATCAGATACGGATCGATCTTCTCCTTCAGATCTCCAGGCAGGAATCCCAAAGACTCGCCCGCTTCCACAGCCGGCCTGGTGATGATGATACGATTCACTTCCCCTTTTTTCAGCATCGTCACCGCCATAAGAACGGCAAGGAAGGTCTTTCCGGTACCGGCCGGTCCGATCGCAAAAGTAAGATCATTGTTCCGGATCGTCTTGATAAAACGATACTGATTGGCGGTCTTGCATTTGAAAGGACGGCCATTGAAAGAATAGGCAAGCGTTTCGCTGTTGATGTATTCCCTTTCCGAATCATTGATATGAATGAAAGATTGTTTGATCAGATCATGGTCGATACGGTCGGTCTTGCACATCTTGACGAGATAATCCATATGGGTGGAAAATTTCGAAAAGAGTTCTTTGTCATCAGAGAGGATCTTGAAATAATTGTCGCGGTAAACAATGCCACAATCATACAGTTCTTCGAGAAGATTCAGGTTCTCATCATTGATCCCTACGATATTTTTGATCTCTTCCTGATCCAGTCCGTTAAATATGTATTCCATTCATATCCCTTTCACACAACAGATGTGCGCTCCATTCGTTCGCACCGATATATTGACATGCCATTCCTCCGCAATGATTCGCAAAAGAAAGGCGCTTTTCCATATTCTCTCCCTTATTCAGAGAATGTATATATCCGGAAACGAAAGCATCTCCCGCTCCCGTAGAATCGATACATTTGATCTGCTCTTCTGGAGAATAAACTTTTCCATTATACAGGCAGCCATCTTTGCCCAGTTTTATGATGACGTTATAAGCTCCTGCTTCTTTAAACATCTTCTCACATTCAAAAAGATCATCACAAGCACAAAGCATCTTCGCTTCATGGATATTGCAGAAAAAATGATCGATATATTTCAGATAAGACAGTTCTTTAACGTGTTCGCCGTTTTTTGGTGTTGAACAGTCAACACACAGAATCTTCCCCTTTTCCTTAACAGAAGAAAACAAACGTTCATATTTTTCAGTATCAATTTTTTTTGATATGAATAAAGATCCGAAGGAAACGATCCTGCAGTCTTCATCGATGAAGATGTCGTTCAGGTCAAACAGGCGAAGCGATCCGTTCTCGTTTCCTACAAATAAATGTTCACCATCTTCCATGATCATCATAAGCGACAGATAGGTATCGACATCGTCTTTGAAAGAACTTGTTTCGTAATTAACTCTGTTTTCATCCAAAAACGCTTTGATTGCATCTCCATACATGTCTTTTCCTGCCAGGAAAGAAAAAGACACATCATTTCCCATGCGGGATAGATTGATTGCCTGATTCAAACCGTCTCCGCCGAAACGACTCTTCATCGATCCGACTTTATATTTTCCGGAAAAGAACTTTTCTTTTTCGACTGTAGATAATAGGAGATCGACACATGCTGCGCCGAGAATGTTGATACTGCTCATATATCCATTTTAATAGAAAAACCAACTGATGAGTTGGCTTTTACTTAGATCTTCTTAATTTACGAGCGTTTTCACGTTTGAGTCTCTTTTTGATACCCGGTTTAACGTAATACTCTCTTTTTCTAGCTTCCAGGAGCGTGCCATTACGGGAAACCTGTCTCTTAAAACGACGTAAAGCATCATCGAGCTGTTCGTTTTCTTTAACGATTACCTTTGCCATAATCTCACCCCCTTTTTTTCGGCTTTTTTATTATAAACGAATAATTCAGAAAAATAAATATCATTCACCTTTATTAATCAGTTTCGTACCGGATGAAGTGCCGATCCTGTTCGCACCAAGAGCGATCATCTTCTCAAAATCTTCTCTGCTGCGTACACCGCCGGCCGCTTTGATATAACACTTGTCCCCTACCGTCTTCTTTAACAGTGCGACATCTTCAAATGTAGCACCGCCTGTAGAGAACCCGGTAGAAGTCTTGACGAAATCCGCTTTCGCTTTCAGGATGCACTCGCAGGCTTTGACTTTCTTTTCATCTGTAAGCAGACAAGTCTCGATGATCACCTTCAATGTTTTTTCACCACAGGCTTCCTTGATCTTTGCGATCTCATCAGTAACATAATCGAGATCATTGTCTTTCAGACGACCGATATTGATGACCATATCGACCTCATCAGCACCTTTCCGGATCGCATCTTTTGTTTCAGCGATCTTAGCTTCTGTAGACATTGCACCCAAAGGGAATCCAATGACGCAGCATACAAGGACATCACTGCCTTCAAGTTTTTTCTTGCAGAACTCGATATTGCAGGTGTTTACACAGACCGATTTGAAATCATACTCGATAGCTTCATCGCAAAGTTTGCCGATTGCATCAAGGGAAGCATCAGCTTTCAAAAGGGTATGATCGATATACTTAGATAATTTCATTTTCTTCACTCCTTCTCTTGTTCAGATATTTCAAGACATAATGTCTGTCTCCGTAATACATTTCTTTGCCCAGTCCCATGGAAAGAAAACGTTCGTTTCCTTTTCCTATCACCAAAACCACATCGTTTGTATTCATGATCTCGATCGCATTTTCGATCGCCTGGGAACGCATCGACATATATAAGAAACGGGTCTTTTTCTCATAACGGTCACATCTTTCCAGTATCTCCATAACCGAAGAATCAAGAGATTCGTTCTCGGTAAGGATCGCAATATCAAGATATCTGTTACAGAGATCCACAATCTTCTCAAGCCGTTTGTCGTCATCGGAATAGTTGATACTCACGACGCCGATCAACTTATTCTTTCGTTTGACTTGTGAACCGTATTTGAAGATCTCTTCGATCGAACCGATATCGTAAGCACAGTCGACGATGATGTTGGCGTCTTTGTCGACCTTCTCCATCACACCTTCCACACAGGGAACATCTTTCATGAAGTCGATCGAACCCTCCATGTCCCATCCTCTGAGATGCATGGCAACGATCGCAGCCGTAAGATTATAAACATTGACCATACCCTGTACGTCAGAAGTGCACGTGTAGGTATTGCCGTCATGCACGATCTTGAACGAGATCCCTTTCGGATAGATCGTGATATCCCGGATCTGATAGTCGGCGATCGAAGAAGTTCCGTAAGTCACACTGTTATCAACAGAATCTTTCAATTCGTTATAAGAGGCATCATCACAATTGAATAAAACGACTGTTTCGTTTTCCAATGTGTAGAGATAACGCCGTACATAATTGAAAAAGTCATTGGTCTGAAATTCGGAAGAATTGCGGTCCGTGCAAGTATATACGACGATGTCCGGACGAACAGAATCAAGTTTTTGCAGATTTAAGGATGCGGCATCCGCTTCGAAGGTGCAGGACTTCACACCGCCTTTTTTCATTGTATCCAGCATCCTGAGATTGTCAAGGATATTCAAAGTAGCGAATGGCGAATTCTGTTTCAGATCGTTGTAGCTCACGCCGAGTATCCCGATATAGCCACAGTTTGAAACAGAATTCAGATAATCATTTATGAACTTGGCCACCGAACTTCTTCCATAATTGCCGATAACGACATACTTATCGATCCCTTTATTGGGATCATTATAGAATATTTCGGCGATCTTGGTAAGTGCACTGTTCACATTTGTGACCTTGATATAGATCGCTTTATATTTTTCTTTCTGTTCCTTGGAATAAACGATAACTTTCGCACCGTTGTCGATGGCTTCTTTGATGTAGTCATGACCGTCATATTTGATGCCATCAAGACAGAAAAAGATCGCATCCTTCATCTTGAGACGAGAGTCGATCGATAACTGATTGATCTCGACATCCGGTGCGTTTTTAAACAGCCTGCTAAGCAACATGTCCGATCACCTCGTCCTTTGCGGAATCTATGATCACGTCATAGATCTCTCCGATCTCATAAAGTCCTTCTATCTTGCAATAGAAATACTGACGGCTGTAGCCATAAGAATAACTGTCATCCGTTTTTTCGACCAAAACTTTTACTTTCTTGCCGGTAAAAGACTCTTTATAAGAGTTCATGATATCTTTTTCCAGCTCTGATACTTTCTTTACACGTTCTTTTTTGATGCGTGGATCGATATGTCCATCCATCCTGTCAGCGGCTGTTCCGGTCTTTCGGGAATAAGGAAATACATGGATGAAGGAGAAAGCGATCTCTTTCAGGTTTTCAAGAGTTTCATTGAAGAGTTCTTCACTCTCATTAGGGAAGCCAACGATCAGATCAGTACTGATTGAAATATCAGGGATCCTGTTTCGGATATAGGCTATCCTCTTTTTATATTCTTCGATCGTATAGGGACGATTCATAGCCCTAAGCACATCATCTGAACAGGACTGGACAGGAATATGAAGATGCGGTGCGATCTTTTCGTTAACTGTCATCAGATCGATGATCTCATCACTGATCTCCGTCAGTTCGATCGAGGAAAGGCGGATCGTTGAAAGATCTTCTATCTTTACCATTTCTTTTAAAAGATGATAAAGATCGTATTCCCCGTCGTTATAGCGGCCGGTATGGATGCCGGTCAGAACGATCTCTTTATTGATATGGGAAAGGATCGAAGCTTCTTCAAGGATCTTATCATGATCACCGCTTCTTTCCCTTCCTCTGGCAAAAGGAATGATGCAATAGGAACAGAACTGATTGCAGCCGTCCTGTATTTTAAGAAAAGAACGGGAACGCGACGGATAAGATTCGATATAGAGGTGTTCGAAGCGGTTTTTGATCTGCTTGTCCACGAGATTCTCTTTTGTCTGTCTGAGGATCAGATCGACGATCTCATCTTTTCTTTGCGAACCGATGACAAGATCGACATCATCAAAAACTTCATTGTCCGACTTGATCTGGGACAGGCATCCGATCGCAACGATATATCCATCCGGATTTTTTCTTCTGGCATCATGAATGAACTTACGGGTTTTTGCTTCAGCGGTATTAGTCACGCAACAGGTAAATATCAGATAGATATCTGCTTTTTCTTTGAAACTGATCTCTTTGAAATGCTCATTCATTTTCTCCCGGACATAAGTTGCTTCGTAATCATTTACTTTACATCCCAGGATCATCATCGCATACGTCTTCATTGGCATTTTTCCGCAATAATACTTGTCATATAGATGGCAGCTGTCTCTGCCCTTAGTATCCGATTTCCCAGTGAGATCGATTCAAATCCCATGGCGCAGATCTTTTCATATTCCTTATCAGAGAAACCGCCTTCCGGACCGATCAGATAAGTGATCGAGCCTTTCGGAGAGATCTCCCCTATCCTTTTTTCTGATTCGTAACAGATATAGTTGTATTCGCTCATATAAACCTTTAGATCCTTAATGGTACAGACTGGAGTGATCTCGGGGATCAGATTGCGATGAGACTGCTCTGCGGCCTCTCTGGCGATCTTTTGTAAACGCACAAGTTTCTTATCGTCTTTTATCTTAACGACGCTCCTTTCGGCTGAAAACGGCACGATCCGTTTTACTCCGAGTTCAACAAGTTTTTGGATACACAATTCGAATTTATCTGATTTGATCAGAGACAGTATACAGGTGACATCATGATCCAATTCGTTGTTTTCACCGGTATAGGAATCGATCAGACAGCTGTCATCCTCAAGGAGATGTCCAAGATAGATATCCCGGTCACGATCACATATACGAAACGTATAATCCGAACCTTTACGCAATACTTTACGAAGATGATAAATATCATCATTGTTGAGTCTGATCTTAGTTCCGATAGAGATCTTTTCTGAGACAAAATACTGTTGCACAAAATAATTATATATTAAAAGGACAAATCATTTGTCCTTTAGTTCATCGCTTTGTTTTTTGAAAGTGATCTTGATCTCATTTACCTTCTTGGAATCGGCGTCCGTTACTTCGATATGCATGTTCTTGAAATCGAAGCTGTCTCCCTTTACCGGGATCTTGTCCAGCATATCGATGACCCAGGCTGATGTGGTATTGAATTCATATTCTTCATCCAGTTCGATCCCGAAGTGTTCAAACATATCCTCGTAATCGACATCCGCTTTCACAAGATAGGTATCTTCATCGATTTTCTTGTAGTATTCGACGACCTCGTCATGTTCATCATAGATCTCGCCGACAAGTTCTTCGAGTATGTCTTCCATCGTAATGATGCCTTCTGTTCCGCCATATTCATCGACAACGATCGCCATATGTGTTTTGGAAGTCTGGAACTGTTTCAGCAAGGAAGAGATCTTGACCTGAGGAGATGTGTAGATAACGTCCTTTAGGATACTTTTGATATCCACGGATTTTTCATAGAAAAGATGGTAATAGAAATCCTTTTCAATCAAAACGCCGATGATATTATCGATGGTTTCCTTATAGACAGGGAGTCTAGAAAAACCGGAATCACGATATTTCAGTTCGATATCCTCGATCGTATAATCATCGATATCAACAGCGATCACATCGATACGCGGCGTAAGGATCTCGCCAACATCGAGATCGTTGAATTCCAGTGCATTGGTAATGAGATCAGCTTCATGATCCTCAATATCTCCATCTTCATTTGCTTCTTCGACCATCGTGATGAATTCATCGGTCGAATAAGAATCCGGCTGATTTCCATAGATCTTCTCAAAAAGCCCTTCAACATAACGGAAAATAAAGGTCAGAGGCGTGAATATCCAAACTAAGAACGACAATATCGGTGTAACGGACATCGCAAACTTTTCCGGAACATATTTGGCAATATTCTTAGGAATGATCTCACCTATGATCATGATCAGAAGCGTCATGACAATCGAAGATATCGTCACACCGCTTTCCCCAAGCATCCGCGTAAAAAGAACGGTCGCAAGAGAAGCGGAAACGACATTGACGATCGTATTTCCGACTAAGATCGTATTCAACAGTTTTGAAAAGTCTTCTGTAAGCTGATAAGTCTTTTCCGCTCTTTTATTTCCGGAATTCGCCAGAGCTTTGATCTTGATCTTGTTCAAAGAGCTGAATGCCGTCTCGGATGCAGAAAAAAAGCTGTAACAGAGGACTAATATGGTAATTATAATCAATAGATCAGAGTTACTCATAAAAACACCTCATTTCTGAAGTGTTACCGTTGCACGATAAAGGAACGTCTTCTTCTTTTTTATACATAACAGAAAATATTTTAACAGAATATAAAATGAATATCAATAAAAGCTCTCAATAAAAAAAGATCCCGCAAGCGGGATCTATATTACATTCTGGATTTGAAGAAGGAAGGAACATCATCCTCTTCATCATTGGAAACGACTTCATCCTTTCCCTTGCCCTCTCCTTCGAAAGGAACAGCGTTCGAATTCGGACGATCGAACAGGATGTTCGTATTTGAGGAGGCAGTATGTGTCGTACTCGGAAGATCGAAACCGGTAGCGATAACGGTAACGATGATCGCCTCACCGAGAGATTCATTGATTGCGACACCATAGATGATATCGATATCATTTCCGGCTGCTTCCTTGATGAAGTCAACAGCGATCGAAGAATCCTGCAGAGAGATGTTCGGACCACCGGTAATATTGATGATCGCAGATTTTGCACCCTTGATGTTTGCTTCAAGAAGCGGTGAGCGGATGGCTCTGGCAGCGGCTTCCTTAGCTTTGTTTTCACCCTGTGCCATACCGATACCGATCAAGGCAGTACCCTTGCCAGCCATAACAGTCTTGATATCGGCAAAGTCCAGGTTGATGAAAGCAGGAACGGCGATAAGATCGGTGATGGTCTGAACACCTTGTCTTAATACGTTATCTGCTTCTTTGAATGCTTCCTGCATCGGGATCTTGCCGATAACATTCAGAAGCTGATTATTGGAGACGATGATGAGCGAATCGACATACTGTTTGATCTGTTCGATACCGACATTAGCCTGATCCATTCTTTTGCGGCCTTCAAAATCGAAGGGTTTTGTAACGATACCAACGATCAGTGCACCCATCTCTTTCGCAAATTTAGCGAAGATCGGAGCAGCACCTGTTCCGGTACCACCGCCCATGCCACAGGTGATGAAAACCATATCCGCTCCGGCAAGAGCCTTCTTGATTTCTTCCTGAGATTCCAGAGCAGCTTTCTGACCCATTTCAGGATTGCCGCCGGCACCAAGTCCTTTTGTCAGTTCACGCCCGAGAACGATCTTGTTCTGGCACTTTGAAAGATTCAAAGATTGGATATCTGTATTACATACATAGAAATCAACACCTTTGACACCGTCATTGACCATTCTGGATACCGCATTACAGCCGGCACCGCCGATCCCGAATACTTTGATCCTAGCAACTTGGTTATATTCAGGTTTGATACTCATCTAATTGTCCCCCTTTTCGATATACTGTTTAAACAGGTTTCTTATCTTAGTCGTAATCGTCTCGCCTTCTGTATCAAGTTTTTTCTGGTCGATGATCGAATCATACTTCAGAAGATCGATGCAGGATACGTCGAGATCATACATATTTACTTTATCACGATAAACAAAGAAAGAGCCATACAATGCTGTAAAGGAAGGATCTCTCACGCCTATCGTATCTGGATAGTAGGAACGTACATCACATCCCGCTTTCTCGATCATACATTTGGACAAAGCGGACATCTGCTGGCCTTCACCGGTGATCACGATCGAAGCTCCGGTATCGATGATAGGCTTGCACATCGTGACGAGTTTATCGCACAGATCGTTCAAGGGCTTATCCATCGTTGCATTCAGCATGCTTGTCGTGATCGTATTGGTTCCGTTTTGATCGCTCCAGGCATAGATGATGTCTTCCGGATACTCGCATTCGTAATTGACACAATACTTCACGAGTTTGGCGATATCATTATACGGGATCGAATAGGTCCTGTATACCTTGTTTATCAGAGAATTCAGACCATCGAATACGATCTCTGTCGATACGAGTTTTCCTTTTGAAAGCAAGGAAAGATAGGTACAACTTCGATGGATATCAAGAACGATGATACTCTTGTTGAGAGACTCCTCGAACAGAGAAGCTTCTTTAGCAATTGCATAAGTGTTCAATATAATATCCAGGACCTGTAGTCCGCTTTCTTCAACAGCTGAAACATAATCATAACATACTCCGATATCTGCGCAAAGTAAGTCGATGTCGACGATCACTTCATTGCAGACTTCTTTTTCCGGAAGTCTGCGCGAGGAGATGCCGTTCACCGTATATTTGACAATCATCGGATTGACGACCATTACATCCTTATCAACATTACTTTGTAAGGAATTGGATATGGCTCTGGCGATATCTTCTTTCCTGACGACGCCGCTGTCGATCACAACTTTAGAACGAAGCGGGAATCTTTTGAAATTGTATGCCGGAAGGACCAGCAGGACTTTTTCAAGATCAGCACCGATCTTCTGGGAAGTTTTGGCAACGGAGTCTTTTATATCGTTGACGAGCCCTTCTTTATTCATGATCTTGAAATCACTGATCGCCTTGGTAGTATATTTATCACAACGGATTATATTAAAACGGGTATTAAAATACTCGCCTACAAGGATCCGGATCTCATTCTCACACAGCTCAAGTGCTGCATAGATCTGCTTGATGTTATTGCTCATACATAGTAATTTTAGCATAATTTGAAAACAGTAAATAGACAAAATAAATATATATTTGCATTTATAAAACAGTTATGGTAAAGTATAAAAGCGTTAATTCAAGAAAGGGGGCAAGCTGTATGTCAAGAGTTTGTGCTATCACTGGTAAAAAACAGATGTCTGGTAATAACCGTTCACATTCACTTCG
>CADBND010000222.1 GCA_902795875.1 uncultured Erysipelotrichaceae bacterium | reverse complement strand
GACGATGCCATTCTTTCCTCCGTATTGACCGGCGATCTCATCGTCCTTGATCAGAAGCACGCCGCCGTTATAAGCCGCATAGAGCTTTCCGTCGTCACATTCATATACGATCCTGAAAGAATCCAGTATCGTTCCATTGTATTCCCTGTAGGCTCTCAGCTTCCCGTGATCGTAACACAGAAGACCGTAATTGCGCCAGGTACAGATCCACAGACGGTCCTTGCTGTCACGGTAAAGGGAACGCAGTCTGCAATTATCCAGGAGCGTTAGAAGATCATTCGTTTCCACACCGTCGACCGTCGTGACAGGCTCATCGAGTTCGACCTTGTCTACGACCTTTTTCTTATCGAGAACGACAAGTCCTGAATCGGTCGCAACGAAAAGTCTGTCGTCATACATACAGGTCGCATTGACAACTCTTTTTGAAAGGCCATAACGTTCAAACAGATCGACAAAACGGTTGTTGACGACCTTCATAACGCCTTCTCTTGTCGAAGTGAACCACAGGTTTCCTTCATAATCGGTCATCATATGACCGATGGAATTGTTCATCGGCAGGTTTTTGACCACATGCATACCGCTGTCATTCAAAACACCGACACCGTTTCTGGTACATACCCAGACATTTCCATCGAAATATTCGAAAGACTGCACCTGATAAAGCGGTGAGATATCGATCTCCTCCCCCTCGGTGACTCCCTTTTCAAGATCGGTATGATATACAGTCCCATCCAGCGTTTCCAGATAGACCAGATCGGGATCTTCCGGATCGGGAAGGATGCAATTGACGCCATTGAAGACGTCAGAAGAGAAACGGTAATACTGCAATACCTTTCTGTTCTTCAAGACGGCGACATCTCCTGAGTTGCATATGGCATAGATCCTGCCATCCGCACCCATCCTGAGCTCATGCAGAAAGACATCAATCACTCTGAGATCTTCGATATAAGAAAGCACCTTGTTTTCGTCGATCACGACCAGACCTTCAGTCGTTGCGACATAGATGTCTCCGTTTCCGTCTTCGATGATGGAACGTACCGAAAGCGACTTAAGTCCGTCATCCATATCCCAGGAATAATATTCCCCGTTTTCAATCATGACGACGCCTTTGTCGTTGGTACCTACCCAGAGCCGGCCTTGTGAATCGACATAGAGGCAGCGTACACTGTTGATCCCTACCGGACCGGCAATACGCTCAAAATGGCTTCCGTCATAACGGATCAGACCGCCATAGGAACCGATCCAGATAAAGCCCTCGGAAGTCTGTACGATATCGTTGGCTTCCGAAGTCGGAAGTCCGTTCGTATTGTTATAAAGGACGGCGGAAAAACCGTCTTCCTCCGAGATCGGATCCACTGAGATCGGTGCGTTGTGTTTTCCTCCCCGGTCGTTAAAAACGACTTCTTCATCCCCGAAAACCGGTATCGCACAAGGACCAGTCAGAAACAGGAGAAGTACACACAGCAGACTCAAAACTTTTAATACGGATCTGTTCGCCTTTTTCATCCTTCATTATTATATCTTAAAAGCATCTTTCCTATGATCATATCGGACTCGCAAAAGAAAAGATCGTCTCAGACGATCCATTCTCTATTCCTGTCCGCGGATCATATTGAAGGTCGCATAGTCCTCTTCTGAGATCCACAGCGTTCCCATCATGTATTCCCTTCCTTCATAGGCAAAATATTCGCTGATATTGATCACCGCATCGTTTCCTGAAAGGCCAAGACTTCCGTCATCATTGAAGCCTCCGGTAAAAGGCTCATAGCCGACATCCTCATCCGATTCCTCCCAGGCCTCATATCCGTCATTCGCCATACGGGGATGCAACTCGATGATGAGGACTTCTTTTTCATAATCGATCACAAACTCCGCATATCCGATCTCTTCAAAGAAATAACCCTCCTGGCCTTCGAAATGAAACGTCATATCATAGACCCAGGAACCTTCCGCATATTTCACAGCCGGATGGACGGCCTCTTCAGGGACTCCTTCATTTTGGAACGTTTCGATCTCTGAGAAATATTCCTGGAAGGTCTTGTGGTCTCCGGCAATATTCCGGACGATCTTCTCAACATCCTCTTGCGAATCCGCTGTCTCTTCTTTCTCTGTTGTTTCTTCCCTTACCTCATCCTCATTCAAGGCGAGCGTTCTTTGCGCAAACGTCTCCTTTTCCGGCGGTGTGCGATGATATACATCCTCCAGAAAGACCAGCAGCGCAAAAAGCGCGACCGCGATCACTGCCAGGATCAAAACAGCCTTCAATAGTTTCTTCATTTCAACTCCTTTCGTACCCATACTGCAATACGACAAAAAGCATCTACTTTATATCCATTTTTTGTTAACTGCTCTTGGTAATTTCATTATACAGACAGAAAAGCATATTACAAATTATTTGTTAATAAGGTATACATTTATGACACATCTGCATCAAAAAAGATCCGCAAACGGCTTTCCTTATGCCATCTGCGGATCTTTGATCGTTTTCTATCTTCTTCTTATTCCTGTTTTGCTTCGTCCGGTTCAGAAACTTCTGCTTCTTCGACCTTTTCGTTCAGCTCTTCTTTCTTTTCTTCCTCGCCGACTTCTTTCACTTCAACAGCAGTCTCTTCACGGTTTTCTTCTTCGGGCTTCTTCAGGACCTCGTCCTTACCGTGCTTTACAGCCTCTTTGATCTTGGAGTAGAACTTTTTTGCTTTCTCTGAAGAAAGGAACTTGATCCCAGCTGCTCCGATCAAAACACCATATCCCAAAAATCTTGCCTTAACCCATCTCATAATGAACCTCCTTATGTTTCATATTACTAATCATTTCTATTTTAACAGGGCTCTTCCCTGCTCACAACATCCCTCGATCTTATTCGATCACGACCGCCTGTTCCTTCTTTTCAGGAAGATAAGCGATCTTCACTATCTGCCCCTTCTCGAACTTCTCATTCAGCCTGTTTACGATCAAGGCCTCCTGCATCTTTCCTTCTTCGTCTTTGTATGACACAAAGAAACGATAGCTGACACCCTCATCGTCCACCGACTCATTTCTTTCGATCCGCGATACGACCGCATCTGTCCGTATGCCTTCCGTGTTCATCTTCCGGTTCCGGAGATATGCATAAATCAGAAAAGCACCTACAACAACAATAAACAATATAAATGGCATAAGATCCTCCTTATTCTATGAAAGAAGCGCTACGATCAGCGGCAGCAGACAAAGCAGCCAGCCAAGGACCAGGATGATGAACTGTTTGCGTTCCGCATGTACAGCGATGTATTCCCGGATCAAAGCACTTGGCCAGTAATAGAATGCCACACGTGAACCGATACCCGTACATTTTAAACCGATCTTCCGACAATGACGCAAAGCCCTATAGACATGATAGTTACTGGTGACAAGAGCGATATAGAAACCGTCTCCTCTTTCCTTGATGATCTTCTTTGAGTTGATGAGGTTTTCAAGCGTCGTCGCCGACTTGTCTTCAAGGATGATCTTATCCTGTGGAATGCCTTTTTGAGCGATATAATCTCCCATGGCCTTGGCCTCACTCACCGTCTCGTTGCTTCCCTGCCCTCCGGAAGGGATCAGGATGGGAGGGGTCGGATCCTTATGGTAGACATCGATAGCCTTATCGATCCGATCGGAAAGCAGTTTGGAGACCCGGCTTCCATCCAGAAGACCGGCTCCGTGTATGATGACATAATCGAAATCCCGCTTCTTCGGAACGATCTGTAAGAAAAGGGTATAGATCATAAAGATCAGAAACGACACGGACAGGTAGATGATCGAAATGCTGATAAAGATGAAAAGCGGTCCCCAGATCCTGAACAGGTATAAAAACACCTCATCGTCATTCATGACCATTACCACCGAAAAGAAAGTCAGGAAACTTGTGATCTCCCCAAATCCGATCAGGATACCTAAAATTAACGACAGGAGATTGGGAAGGCTTTTTCCTTCCCTTCTGATCATGACGATGCCATTATGGATCAGGAAAAACGGAACGATCAGTATCGCAACAAAGAAGGCAAGGACAAGAACAAATAAGACATTTGTCATGTATCTGCCTGACATCACCAGTAATGCCAGAACCGAATGAAGCAACGCCAGAAAAAGCAGATAGCAGTTGCGGTAACGGCTCCTGTCTTTTGAGAAACAGTAATAGAACAAGCCCCACCAGAACAATGAGATCAGAAAGAAAAGCATCTTCATAACCCGATTATATACCCCGAAGACAAACAGATGAGAGACATCCGTGCCTGTTTTTCAAACGAAGTTTCAAAAAAGGCCATCACTTGATGACCTTTCCGATCTTTATGCCATCGGTATCCCTTTTGCCTTAAAGAGATCGTATAGTTCTTTATTCAGACGACGCTGAACATGGTGATAGTTCTCCTCACGGCATTCCGCCAGGATCGAAAGCGTAATGGTATCTGAGTTCATGTTGAGGATGCCGTAATAGTATGGACCGGAGATGATCTCCTTATTTCTCTCACCGATCTTCGGCAGCTCTTCTTCAAGGATCCTCTCGACCTCATCCAGAGGCTGACTGCGCGGGATACGGACCTCGACCGGATACCAGGAATTGAGCCTTGTCATATTCAGGACATTCTTGACATCGCGATTGCTGATGATCTTGACATTGTCGCCTCTTCCAAGCAGTTTGGTCGAACGGACACCGACTTCCTGTACCTGTCCGCGGTAATTCCCGATCTCCACCATATCACCGATCTGATAGTCTCCTTCAAGAACGATCGTGATACCGGCAATGATATCCGCCACCAGATCTCTGGCGCCGATCGAGATCGCCAGCGTCAGGAAACCGACAGATGCCAGCAGACCGCTGGTATTGAAACCGAGATAGGTGAATGCATAATACAGCATCGCAATAAAAACGAAATAACGGATGATGTTGAAAGCCAGACGGCAGATCGTCTCACCCTTTGTATCCAGGACAAGACAGAGCAATGAGATCAGCATCTTCAAAAGGATCAGTCCGAACGAGAACTGGACGACCATGATAAAGACCGAAGAGACGGCGAAGAGGTTGACCCCTCTTGTCCAGTCACCCTGCAGGATGAATCCCATCAGCGAATCGTTTGTCGCATCGGAACGCGAAAAGATGCCTGCCCAGGTATTCAATAAGGTCAGTGCCAGCAAGGCATCGAAATCAAAGATTGCCTTTTGTTCCGGCGTCTTATCCTTGATCGTCTCCGGGATGAAAGCGAACCGCTTGGACACTTCCGTCGAACGCTTCGTTCGCCCGTCTGCCAGCTGTATCTCGATCTTGGAACCTTTTGCTACCGGTTTGCCGACCAGGACGTTCTTTTCGAAATAGTTACTGGTGTATCCCATCTGAATGATCAGATACATGACCACAAACATCGCAACAAACCAGTACGAACAGGCCAAAGAAAACTTTGTATTCTGTGAAACGATGGTCTTTGCCTTTTCCAGATAATACAGAACCTCTTTTTCTGTTTCGCTTCGCACACCATAGTATTTCGTTCCTCCGATATTGTAGGAATCGAAGCGGGCATCCGCATCCTGAATGCCGATCTCTCCCGAATCAAGGCCGATGTATGCGGGTTCGCTGGAACGTGTTATCTCACCGCTTTCCTTGTCGGCAACTAACGCCAATCCGCCTGTCCCCTGTATCGATCTGATCACGACATCCGTCTGTGAATCGATCGGACCGTTTTCTTCACCGTCGTACGCGATGATCACAGCACCGTAGTCATAGTCGTAGGGTACCCGTGCTCCGACAAGCTGCGTATACATCCTCGTCGTTTCGTCGTATGCCGCTTCCTTATTGATCACACCGACACCGTTGAGCAACCAGCGGAACTCGTTCTTCGACGTATCACTCTTGTCGATCTTGTAACCGATAAATCCGTTGCTGGAGCAGATCTCTTCTCCGTTGTTGTCAAACAACATGATGTATTTTGCATCAAGTGCCAATTGGGCGCCCATCAGCATCTCTTCGTTGGCCTTATCGATATCAAAACTCAACAGTATCCCAAGTCTTTCCGAATAATACTCCAACCAGGAATCCCTTTCGCTTTTCGACAATACCGCTCTGTTTTTTTCCTGCTCGATCGAAGCCTCGATATTCGACAGTACTCTTTCTCCCTGCACCGAAGTCATATACAGCGCATTCAAAGACTGATTGAAATTACTGAGAAGGAATAAGGT
>CADBND010000221.1 GCA_902795875.1 uncultured Erysipelotrichaceae bacterium | reverse complement strand
TGGGGCTCATACCGGGATGTGAGGTCACACTGGTAAAGTTTGCGCCGTTAGGTGATCCGATCGAATTCCGGGTCCACAGCTATGAACTGACATTGCGGGTGGATGAGGCGAAGCAGATCGCGATTGAAAAGATAAGTGCGAAAAAAGAAAATGGCAGCATCGTCGAAGGAAGGGACAGCAAGCATCCCGGCATCGGTGAAGAAGGGATCTTCCATGAACAGCAGGAAGAAAAGAATGAACCGTTACAGGGAAAACTGAAATTCGTTCTGGCAGGAAACCAGAACAGCGGAAAGACGACCCTTTTCAATCAGCTGACTGGTTCCAATCAGCATGTGGGTAATTTCCCGGGTGTTACGGTGGAACACAAGACGGGTATCATTAAAGATCATCCGGATTGCGAGATCATCGATCTGCCGGGCATCTATTCGCTTTCACCTTATTCCGATGAGGAACTGGTGTCCCGGAGATACATCCTGCATGAGAAGCCTTCGGCGATCATCAATATCGTCGATGCGACCAATCTTGAGCGTAATCTCTATCTGACGATGCAGCTGATGGAACTTGATGTGCCGATCGTACTGGCATTAAATATGATGGATGAGATCCAGGGCAATGGCGGCTCCATTCAGATCAACAGGATGGAAGAGATCCTGCAGATCCCGGTCGTTCCGATCTCCGCGATCAAAAACGAAGGTGTGGATGAACTGCTGGATCATGCGATCCACATTGCGAGGTATCAGGAAAAACCCGCAAGAAAAGATTTCTGTGACAAAAACGACTACGGCGGGTGTTTACACAGATGCATCCATACGATCATGCATATGATCGAAGACCACGCTGTGGAAAAGGGGATACCCGTTCGTTTTGCGGCAAATAAGCTGATCGAAAACGATCCCTATCTGATCGAGGAACTTGATATCCATCCCAAGGAGATGGAGGCAATCAAGGCTGTCATCGGCCAGATGGAGGAGGAGAGAGGTCTTGATGCTTCGGCGGCGATCGCTGATATGCGTTATCTTTTCATCGACCGTCTGTGCAAGGAGACACTTATCCGTCCCGGACAGTCCAAGGAAAGACTTCGCAGTGAGAAGATCGACCGGATACTGACCGGAAAGTACACAGCGATCCCGGTCTTTGTGGCAGTAATGCTTCTGATATTCTATCTGACTTTCAATGTGATCGGAGCTTTCTTTCAGGATCTGCTGGAACAGGGGATCGGAGTCCTTGCGGGATACCTGGAGACTTTCCTTGTGAACATGAACGTCAATGTTTCAGTTCGTTCCCTGATCTGCGAAGGCATCATGAATGGTGTGGGAAGTGTATTGAGCTTTGTGCCGATCATCGTGATCCTGTTCTTCTTCCTGTCTTTGCTGGAAGACAGCGGTTATATGACACGTATCGCTTTTGTGATCGATAAGCTGTTGAGAAAGATCGGTCTTTCCGGCAGAAGCATCGTTCCGCTTCTGATCGGCTTTGGCTGTTCCGTACCGGCTATCATGGCCACCAGGACCCTTCCTTCGAGAAGAGACAGAAAGATGACGATCATGCTGGTACCGTTCATGAGCTGTTCGGCCAAGATGCCGATCTATTACTTCTTCGTGCAGACCTTCTTTCCGAACTGTTCATGGCTGATCATATCGAGTCTGTATTTCCTGGGCATCTTTACGGCAATACTGGTAGCCTATATCGGAAAGAATACGGTATTCAAGGGAGAAGCGGTCCCGTTTGTCATGGAGCTTCCCAATTACCGTATGCCTTCCGCAGAAAATGTTTTACGTCTGATGTGGGACAAGGCAAAGGATTTCTTGCAGCGGGCTTTCACGATCATCTTTGCGGGTACTGTCATCATCTGGGTCCTCGAACACTTTGATTTCTCTATGAACATGGTGTCCGATCCTTCCTTGAGCATGCTGGCATATGCCGCAAACATCATCACGCCTATTTTTAAACCTCTGGGTTTTGCGGACTGGCGGATCTCGACGGCTCTGATCTCAGGATTTCTGGCTAAGGAGAGCGTCGTATCCTCGCTCACCGTGCTGTATGGAAGCAGCGAAGTGTTCCGGGATTCCCTGAGTCTTTCTGCAACTTATGCGCTTTTGACGTTCTGTCTTCTCTATACACCTTGCGTTGCGGCAGTGGCTGCCGTGAAAAGGGAAGAGGGAAGAAAGGGAAGCATCGAGCTGGTGATCTTTCAGTGCGTCATTGCCTGGATCGTCGCCTTCCTTATGCGGATGACCCTGTCGGTCTTTGGCTTGTAGAAATGAGAAATCAAAAACACAGATGGCTGCCATCTGTGTTTTCTT
>CADBND010000220.1 GCA_902795875.1 uncultured Erysipelotrichaceae bacterium | reverse complement strand
TATCGTCGGCGGAGACTCCTATGTCCCGGGCTGTATCAACAGCAACGACGTTCCGGCCATCATTTCCGAAGTGGAAAGAGAACAGGGAAAGACGTTCCTTCTTTCACCGCTCATTCCCGAACTGACGGAAGAAGACCTGATCCGTCTTCTGGAAAAGGATGCCGATGGTGCGGTATTATCCTATGATTCCGCAGCATTGGAGGCCATAGCGGTCCGTAACGAAAAGATCAGGGACTTCGAACATCTCGATTATGCTCAGGTCGAGGTTAAAAACAAGAAGATCAAAAAATTGTCTGCAGAAGATGCCGAGGATATGAAGGGGAATTCTCTCGATGATGTCGTAGTATTCGCTCTGACTTCTTCCAAGCAGATCGTGGAAGAGGTATGTAACTACCTCAACATAGAGCCAGGTAAGGTTGATGTCAAACATTTCGCTGATGGCGAGACACTGGTGGAACTGGGCGAAAGTGTTCGTGGCAAGCGCTGCTACATCATACAGTCGACCTGCAAACCGGTAAATGATACGCTGATGGAGGTGCTGATCTGTCTGGATGCGATGCGCCGTTCTTCCGCAGCGGAGATCACCTGCATCATTCCTTATTTCGGATATGCAAGGCAAGACCGCAAGGCCATGCCGCGTCAGCCGATCACAGCCAAACTTGTCGCTTCTATGCTGGAACATGCCGGTGCCAACCGTGTCGTCACCTTCGACTTACATGCTGCTCAGATACAGGGCTTCTTCCATTGCCCGGTCGATGATCTGACGACAGTTCCGATGATGGGACAGTATTTCAAGCGCAAGGGTCTGGATATGGATAACCTGGTCGTGGTGTCTCCGGATCATGGCGGTGTAAAAAGAGCCAGAAATCTGGCGGAGATGCTGAATACACAATTAGCCATCATAGATAAGAGACGTCCCCGTCCCAATGCCGTTGAGGCATGCCACATCATCGGTGATGTGGATGGCAAGGATGTCATCATCGTGGATGATATCTGTGATACCGGCGGTTCGCTGATCGCAGCTTCTTCCATCCTGAAAGACAACGGTGCGAAAGACATCTATGTCTGCATCGCTCACGGTCTTTTCTCCAACAATGCGGCGGAACGTATCGAACAATCACCGATCAAGGAGGTCGTCTGTACCAATACGATCATCCCTTCGCCAGAGGAGCTCAGCAAGACCACAAAGATCACGACTCTGT
The DNA here is from genome assembly GCA_902795875.1 of uncultured Erysipelotrichaceae bacterium. Taxonomy (GTDB): domain Bacteria; phylum Bacillota_I; class Bacilli_A; order Erysipelotrichales; family Erysipelotrichaceae; genus Colivicinus. The sequence continues at coordinate 3,751 of CADBND010000220.1, read as the reverse complement.
CGGTCGGCTGGATGCTGTCGAAACTGATCCTGGCTGTGTCGTGTCATACACCGGTCAGCGAGGTCTATGCCTTATATGAATAAGAGGACTCAGAAGAGTCCTTTTTTAAAGATATTTTTAAGGCCTCAGTAAGGCCGATTGAGAACGATTCAGTTTGCGATCTTTTCGATCAGTTCCGGTGTCGGGTTGACATAGACCTTATATCCCGGATTGAGATAGTAGAAGGTGTCCAATGACATCGTCTGGCGGATACGGACATCGCCATAACCGTTGACGTTTCCTTCGGAGATCGTGATCGTGTTGTTGAAGTAGTCGACTTCATCCACGCACAGTACGTGACCGTCGGGATTGTAGGAATTGTATATGGATACGATCCCCATCGTATTGGGTTTGTCGTCATACTGGAAGTAATGCTGAAGGTTTCCTTCTTCGTCATAGTAGACGGCAGTTTCATATACCTTGGATGCGAAGGTGGCACCCGATCCTGCGGGTGAATTGCCTGATGAGTTGAATCCGTACATGTCATAGAACCACATCTGGGCAAAGAAAGTGCACCAATATCCTGCCGTTGCGCCATGGATCTTTCCCGAATAGTAGAGATCGAAGGCGTGTCTCCAGGCTGCGGATGCCGGATATGCACCGGGTGAATACCAGCCTTTGTAGTCATAGAATCCCAGCCATTCCGGATAAGAAGGTTCCGGGAAGATCTCGAAGTGTGCTTCGATGGTCTGAAGATATTCGTCTTCTTCAAAGACTTTCAAGGTGTTTTCCCTGTATCCGTTGAGGAGCAGTTCGGCGCTGTTTATCTCGTATTCATTCCTGCTTGTCTGGGAATAAGAATAGGCTTGGATCATTTTCGGGATCGAGAAAAAGGCGATCGCGCAGATCGCAAGTAGCAGGATATTCGTTGCGAGTATATAACGTAGAGCCCGATGCTCTGGTGTTTTCCGTAAAAGTTTTGAATCGTTCTCAATACTTTTTTTAAGAGTACTTTCGAAAATCATAATAGAAACAACTCCCTAATTATAGTTTCAAAAAGTATTTTTTTCAAACTATAATATAAGTATGCGTAATTATTTTTGCACATTTTTACTGATCGTGGTAAATGTAATCGTTTTCATCCTGATATGGACTTCAAAGCTCGATGAAGATGACCTTTCCGTGTCTTATCATACAGTCTTCAATCTTCGTCAGTATTACCGTATATTGACCAGCGCATTCACTCACAGTGATCCGATGCATATCCTTTTCAATATGATCTCCTTATATAATGTCGGGACTTTTGTGGAGGCTTATTTCGGTCATTTCTGGATGTTAGTGATCTATTTCGTTTCTTTGATACTGGGAAGACTCATGGCTCTTTATATCCGTCATAATAACCGTGATGATTATACGATGACACTGGGAGCTTCCGGTGCGATCTGCGGTATGCTTGGAGCGTACTTCATGACAGTCTTGCATTATTACGGCTTTTCGGGATTCTCCTATCTGCTCAGGCCTATGGTGTCTCTGGTGATGATCTCTGTATTGCCGGGAGTTGATGGCACTTCTCATTTCAGCTGTATGGCTGCCGGAATGGCGATCACGTATCTGCTTTTCCTTTTCTAGACATCCCATGGGGATGTTTTTCAATATGATCAGTGGGGGTTCGACAATGAAAAAATGTTTTCTGTTTATATGTGTGATGCTGTTATTGTGTGGCTGCAGTGTCATCAAAAAACCGCTTTCCGATGAGGAGATACTTGAGCAGATCAGGATCACCAATACGGAAGAGAAACTTAAGGAAGCCCATTCGAGTATTTATTTTAAGGATACACGAAGCGATCCGGTACTTTCTTATTTCGACGATAAGCAGACGAGCCTTCTTTCTTATTTTGATAAGAATGACGCGATCGATCGGGTGGATCTCTACCAGAAGGATTTTCTTTATTCCCTGAATGAAGATTCTTCTCTTTCGCAGTTTGCGGTGATGGAAAAAAGGGAAGACATCTTCAGCAAGCTTTCCCGTTTCTATTCGAAGATGGACCTCAGGTCACTTGAAAAGACCGATGCCTTCTATATCGTCTCTGCCCGGATTGGCGAGGAGGCAAACGAATTCTATGACCGGGACAAAGAGATCGCTTCAGTCGATCTGAATCTGCTTGTCGACAAGACATATACGATCGTTTCTTTTCAGGAGGAGACGATAAGCTATAAAGATGGAAGTGAAGAACTGCTTCCGGAGGCGGAGATCGTGTTCGATCTGAAGGAAAAGGACAGCGATCAGTCCAAGATGCTGAAGGAGTTTTTTAGAAACAACAATGATTTCCGGCGCTGTACGATCGTTGTCGATCCCGAAAGCGGGGAACGTTCGAGTGTCGAATACAGTATCGCCAAGGGTGTGAAGTCCGGTGTAGTGCTTCCGGATGGATATTGGGTCGATGAGAGATCTTCCGTATTTGATAACGATACTTTGGATAATGACGTCACATATCTGCTGACAGACAGGGAGGAAACGATGAAAGAGAAACAGACAGGTACCCTCAGTAAGGATGGAGTCTATACCGGTGATCCGTCAGGTTTTGTTTCGATAAACGAATACATACCGGATGTGATACTGGAGATCCGTTATGCTACGACATACAATTTTACGGGTGACAGGGTTGACGGATATGAGGAGCCGGTTGCTCTTCTCAGCAAGGAAGCAGCTGCTGCTTTAAAGAAGGCTTCTGATACTTTTGTGAAGAGGGGATACCGCATCAAGGTCTATGATGCCTACCGTCCGCAGAAGGCGGTCGATCATTTCGTGAACTGGGGCATGGATGTGCGGGATACCCGCATGAAGGAAGTCTTCTATCCTGAACTGGATAAGGCAGATGTTTTTGAGAAGGGCTTTGTTGCCAGGACTTCTTCCCATACAAGAGGTTCAACGGTGGATCTGACGCTTGTCGATGCACAAACAGGCATGAATGTGGATATGGGTTCTGTTTTCGATATGTTTTCTGCAGTTTCCAATTATGAGACGGAAGGTCTGAGCGAAGAACAGAAGCAGATGAGAAAGTTTTTGCGCGATGTCATGATCGAAAGCGGTTTTGATCCTTATGAAGAGGAGTGGTGGCACTTCACTTTGAAGGATGAACCATATCCCAATACCTATTTTGAATTCCCTGTCTCACTGGATGTCTTCGAATAAAAATGGATCTTAAGCTTCATATAGATCAGCCTTCAGGGATATGCCCGCTTGTTGATTACAGGCGGGATCTTGATGTTTCGGGAAGGATCGAAGGCGATGTGAAGGAAGATATGATCCTGAAGGTCGAACTGCTCGATGAAAAGGGAAATGTTCTGCGCTATGTCCATCAGGATAAAAAGGATGACCGAAATGTCTATACCGGATATGAAGGACTGACTTCCTATGAGGAGAAGCTTGATCCGGGGAAGGAAAAACTGAAAAGTTTTGGTTTTCCGGAACTGCAGGTAAAAGATCTGAATGATCCTGAGACTTCCTTGAGGGATGCAAGCATAAAGTGTTTCTATAATGATAAGTGTTTTAAAGCTCTGATCGTTTCGGGAAGCGATGTGAAACACGGCAGGATCATGGATACAGGCATCGGCTATGTCGATGAAAATGGTGAGCCCTATTCTGTGATCGGTATCGGAAAATATACGATCCGGGTCACTCTTTCCGACAGGGAGGGCAGACTTCTTTCTCAAAATGAAAAGGAGATCATGATCGGAATCAGAGATGAGGTGGTGCTGGTTCGTTTCAATC
>CADBND010000219.1 GCA_902795875.1 uncultured Erysipelotrichaceae bacterium | reverse complement strand
ATGGCACCCTGGGCTTTTAACTGGCCGGCAGTGACCGGTGTATTGTCATAGGTATAGCCGATCACGATACGGGAAAGCCTTTCTTTGAGGTCGCTTATATCTTTGGACAGACATAGGATAGCCATGACTTCGGAGGCGACTGTGATGTCGAATCCGTCCTGTCTGGGGGTACCGTCCGCTTTGGAACCGAGTCCGTCGATGATGTTGCGCAGCTGCCTGTCGTTCATATCAACGGCTCTGCGCCAGATGATCCTTCTGGGATCAATGCCCAGCTCATTGCCTTGCTGGATATGATTGTCGATCATGGCGGCCAGAAGGTTGTTGGCGGCACCGATGGCATGGAAGTCACCGGTGAAATGAAGATTGATGTCCTCCATTGGTACGACCTGGGCGTAGCCACCGCCGGCAGCTCCTCCTTTGATGCCGAAGACCGGTCCAAGAGAAGGTTCTCTCAAGGCAACGACTGATTTCTTTCCGATCTTTCTGAGAGCATCCGCCAGTCCGACTGTCGTCGTAGTCTTTCCTTCGCCAGCCGGCGTCGGGTTGATCGCAGTGACTAAGACGAGTTTTCCGTCCTTTTCGTTTTCCAGCTTTTTCATCAGTTTCAGATCGATCTTGGCTTTGTAGTTGCCATAGAGTTCGATATCATCTTCTTCAATATTCAGTTTTTTTGCGATGTCGATTATTTTTTCTTTTTTACAGTTTTGTGCAATTTCAATATCTGTGAGCATAATTGCCTCCATCATCTATATTCATTCTACTAAAAAAAACAGGCTTCACGCCTGTTTCCCGGTCCGATTCTTGAGATATGCCAGCAGTTTGGGCAGGATCGATGCGTAGACGATCGATAAGAGGATGCCTACCGCGATCTTTACCGGCAGGTTGGCAAAGAGGAAGGCTTTGGAATAATAGCCGAATACCTTGGAGTCCACATAGAGGGCAAGGAGATTCAATGCAGTTACAGTAAGGGAAGAAAGGATACAGATGGGTGTGAGTTCCCTGAAGTCGTTGTTTTCTTTCCTTCCGGATAAAAGTCCGGCGATCAGACCGCTGAGAGCGTGGGGAAGGATCCACAGAGGCGTCGTAATGGTGATGCCGTATCCTGAGAAAAAGAGCTGGTAGACAAAGGAGCCGAGTCCGCCAACGATCAGCCCGTCGACCGGTCCCATGAGGATGGCGGCTACCAGTATCGGAAAAGCCTCAAATGTGAATTTGAAGTTGGCGATCCGGACGGGTGTCAGGATGGATAAGACGATATTCAGCGCCACCAGCATAGCCAGGGTGGTGAGTCTGCGGGTATTCATATATTCGATTATAATATCTCTTTATGGTTAAGGACAGTACAAAAACACCGTATCTTGCGATACGGTGCATTCCTTACTGGTCAAGTTTGGGACCTTTTATGCAGTATTTGTAGACCCAGTCTTTCAAGTCGAAGTCGTTGGAGTCCTTATATTCTTTGAGTTTTGCCCGGAAGGTATCCTTATGGATGATCGGGACAGTCAGGAAACCGCAGCCGTTGTCGACCATGAACTTGTTGGAAAAGGCCATGGCTGCCCGGACATCACCATCCGTAAACAGGCGTTTGTCCAGGATGAAAAGGAAAACGTCGATCGCGATCTCAAGGTTGGCCTTGGTGGGCTGATTGATCATTTCGGAGAGCTCGGCGATCTGTTCCTCGCTGAGTTCACTTTTGATCCCGTCATCGAGATCTTTCATAAGGATCTCGTGCAGATGCAGAAGACATTTGTAGTCGTTTTCCACTTCAGGGTGGTTCAGGATGTAGTCGTAGGCATCATAAAAGTTTCTTTCCGCGATGTCTTTCAAAGGATCGTCATCGGTATAACGGGAAAGAACGATGTTGTTGGCGATGAATTCATCGAGATGCTGGCGGACAAAACGGAGTTCCTGAGCTCTGCTTAATGTGAATTTATTGATCATAAGTCCTCTTCCTTCGAATCTATTATAACCGACTTTTTGTGTCGAAAAAGAAATAAATCGGTTTTGCATTATAATGATGTAAAAGGAAGAGGAGAATGCTATGCAGGTACTGTGTTTTGATGCCGGCGGTACGAACACCAAATATGCCCTGATGAATGAAGAAGGAAAGATCATCGAAAAAGGGAAGTTTCCTTCCAGGACCGATACGATGGACAACTTTCTGGATTCCATCAAAACAGTCTATTATCAATACGCTTCATTTATAGATGGCGTTTCCTTTTCAATGCCCGGTGTGCTGGATCCGCTGAGCGGCTATTTCTATACGGGCGGCGCCTTCGATCTGTTCATCCACCATGTGAACATGAAGGAGATCTTTTCTTCTTTTATCGATAAGAGGATCGAGATCGCCAATGACGCCAAATGTGCAGCCTACGGGGAACTGGGGTACGGTTGTCTGAAAGATGTGAAGGATGCTGTCGTCATGGTCCTTGGTACAGGGATCGGTGGCTGTCTGATCAAGGACAGGGAAGTGATCTATGGCAAGCATCTGATGGCCGGGGAATTCTCTTTCGTAAACCTTTCTTCCAGCAATGATCTTGAAGATATCTTTGCGAAAAGATGTGGCGTAGACGGTCTTTTGAAAAGAGTGCGCAGGGAACTTGGTAGTGATGACTTTTATTCCGGCGAAGAGATCTTTTCCATGGCGAAAGAGGGCAATGAAGCTGTATTGAAAGCCTTGCATGACTTCTGTTATGATCTGGCAAGTCAGATCTACAATCTGCAGATGATATTCGATCCGGAAGTGTTTGCGATCGGCGGCGGTATCAGCAATGAGCCTTTCCTTTTTCAGATGATCGACAAGTGTCTCGATGAAGTATTGGAATATTACGGACCTTTGGCGTTCGACAAGCCGGAAGTCAGGGTATGTGCGTTCAACAACGATGCCAATCTGATCGGTGCTTTATACCGTTTTCTGGAAACGGGGGAAGATAAGAAGGTAGAATAAAGCTATGAGTTCGATTTTTGATAGATTTGAGCTGGCCAGTTTCAAAAGGATGTACAACAATGCGAAGGCGGTACGCGAATACTCAGGTAAGAATACATTATTTATCCTTTTAGATATGGGCATGTGCATAATGAGAGATCATATCGGTTACATGGAATACAATCTTTTCCATTTTGCGGGCAAAAGCAAGGAAAAGAGGGCGACTTATGTCACTTTTGATTATTCGCAATATCTGTTCAGGACTTTGAACGATAAGGAACATATCGACGGTTTCAATGATAAACTGCGATTCAATGTGATGTTCAAGGATCTGTTAGGAAGAGACTTCCTGGATATCGGCAAGTCCTCCTATGAAGATTTTGAAACTTTCTGCAAGGGAAAGAAGATCTTTTTCTGCAAGCCGGCAGATT
>CADBND010000218.1 GCA_902795875.1 uncultured Erysipelotrichaceae bacterium | reverse complement strand
CTTTGGTTTAGCGATCTTATGCAGCTATATACAGCGCATAAGTGATGAAAAACGGAATACGGAATAAGGGAGAAAATTATGATCGTAAGTGAGAGAAGAAAAAAATGTTTTGAAGAATTCAAGAAGACCGGTCTTGACGGTATCCTGTTTGCGGGCGGTGCCAACTTCCAGTATCTGGCGGAATGTACGTCTTATTTCTGGCAGCGCTACTGCTTCAATCTGGATGCGCCGGTAGCCGGTGCCCATATCATTCCCGAGGTCATGATATATATGAACCGGGAAGGCAAGACGACCATCCTGAGCATCCCGTCCAAGAAGGATCATTTCGATACGACAAAGAACGATGTTGTCGTCAGTTTCATGGATCAGTTCGAGGATGAACTCAGACATATCGTCGATGGAAAGAAGATCGGTATCGGAAGAGATTGCGATGACTGGTTCGTAAGGACTTTAAAGGAAGTCGATCCGGAGATTGAGACGGTATCGGTGGAGACGATTTTCGATGATATCCGCCGTATCAAGGATGAAAAGGAGATCGATCAGCTGCGCAAGCTGGGCAAGTTCACCGATGATGCGGTGATGTATGTCGTCAAACATATGTATGAAGGCATGACGATGTTCGAATGCGAAAGAGGGATCATTGATTACGGTCTGACACATGGCATTCAGGATCTTTCCTTTGCGCCGACCTGCGGTTTCAAGACGCGGAATACGGAGAACGCAAAGAATATCGAACCGTTTGAGCCGGAAAGAAAACTGGTTCCGGGTACGATGGTGGCTTTCGATATCGGCTATATGGATCAGGGATACTGTTCCGACTGGGGCCGTACGGTCTATTATGGAAAGGCTCCGGAGCTGGTGAAGAAGGGCTATGAAGCCTTACAGGCAGCGGAGTGCTACATGGTGTCACAGATCAAGCCGGGCGTGACGAAGTTCGGTGACCTCTATGACTTCATCTGCGACAAGGCAGAGGAACTGGGTTACTACGACTATCTGCGTTTCAAGAGAGACGAAGAGGGCGGCAACGGTCATCACATCGGTTCGGAGGTCCATGAAGTTCCTTTCCTGATCCCGGGTACCGATCTGACATTGCAGCCGGGCATGGTGTTCTGCAGCGAACCGAAGATGTTTTTCCCGAATGAGGGCTATATGCGGGTCGAAGACATGATCCTCGTTACGGAAGACGGTGCGGAATTCCTGACGAACTTCCCGCGTGATCTCTTCGAGATCTAGATAAGTGAAATAAGGGCTGTTACGAAATGGATCTTCACATTCATTGCCGTAACAGTCCTTTTTCTGTGATAAAAAGTGATGTTAAGATAGTAGAAGATCTGAATACAGGCAAAAGATCAGTCAAAACGGTAAAACGCAACCCCCGGTTGACAAATTGAAAGGTTCTCTTGGTGGTCTGCCACCCCTGTCAAACGTAAGATGGAGGCGTAGGCAGTGGTCAAGGCCATCTGCGGTGGAGGTATGAATTATGATATTAGCTGATAAGATCATTGAAAACAGAAAAAAGAACGGCTGGTCACAGGAGGAACTGGCGGATATGCTGGATGTATCCAGACAGTCCGTGTCGAAATGGGAAAGTGCCCAGGCTATTCCGGATATGAAGAAGATCGTCCAGTTGTCGGAGATCTTCAATGTCAGTACCGATTATCTTTTAAAAGATGAGATAGGCACGGAGAATGAAATGCCGGTGGAAAAAGGGGAGTCAAAGGAAGATGCGGTGAGCGTCTCCATGGAAGAGGCCAATGCTTTCCTGGAGCACAACGCCAAGGCGGCAGAGCTGATCGCCGACGGTGTCATGATGTGCATCGTTTCACCGGTCATACTGATCCTGTTGGAAGGCTTGTCGCAAAGCGGCACCATTTCAATGAAGCCGGGCATTGCCGAAGCGATCGGGACCGGTGTGATCCTTGTGCTGGTTGCTATCGCGGTAGGGATGTTTATCTTGTGCGGAATGCGTGGGAAACGTTTCGAATATCTGGAAAACAAGAAGATCGAGACACAGTATGGCGTGACCGGTTATGTCAGAGAACTGCAGGACCGCTATGCGAATACGCACAGCCGTCGTATCATCGTTGGCGTCATCCTCTGTATCGTTGCAGTCATTCCGGTCATGACGTCTGAGGCCATCGGCTATTCGACCGATACCGGGGATGGTATTCTGATCGGCACATGTTCCTTACTGGCGTGTGTCGCCCTGGGTGTTCGCTTTATCGTTCTGACCTGCATCATTGAAGGCGGTTATGAAAAACTGCTGGAAGAGGGAGACTACAAAGCCATCAATAAGAAAGTATCTTCCTACGACGGGATCTTCTGGTCGATCGTCACAGCCATCTTTCTTGGCTGGAGCTTCTATACCAATGACTGGCATCGCAGTTGGATCATCTGGCCGGTCGCCGGCGTTCTCTACGCAGCTTATGCCGGTATCATCCGGGTGTTTGTCAAAGATAATAAATAAGACACAAAAAGGCTTACGAAACGGATCTTTCGTAAGCCCCCTTTTTTATGTTTTAGATCTTTCTATTTTTTGAGGTTGATGTCCTTGCCGGCATTCCAGGCCTGTCCGACTTTTTCACCGGTCACATAGTAGCCGTTGCGGAACTGGTCGAACATCAGCGCATGGAGTTTCGTGACATCGACTTTTCCTTTTTCATCAAGCACTTCTTCGTCGGCTTTGACATTGACGATCTTTCCGACGATGGCGGACACGTATTCATCTTTCAGATGTTCCAGCAGTTCACATTCCATGACGACAGGGAATTCTTCGATGATCGGCGCATTGACTTTGTCGCTCTTTACTGCGTGATAGCCGGTCCTTTCGAACTTGTCGTCGATCCGTAAACCGGATGCGATACCAAAGAAGTCGGCAACGTCCATGTGGTCCTTATCCGCAAGGGCAACGGTAAAGGCCTTGCTATGAAGAATGTTGAGCCAGGTCTTCTTTCCTTCGCCGATGAACAGGATGATCTTGTCTTCGTCTGCGATCTGTCCCCAGGCCACGTTCATGACGTTTACTTTTTCATTCTCATCGTATGCCGCGACCATCAGTACCGGCATCGGATACACCGCTTCGATCACACCCAGATCTTTTTTCATATTCTCTTGTTCTCCTTTTCTACTGTTTTTACACTTTACAATCTAATTCAGTACACAAATAAATTCAAGTGAATACATTTTTGATACAAGTCTATTCTGACAAAAGATCATATCCGCTGACATTTGATAGAATGAAAGAGAAAAGAATTGAGAGAGGAGCGATCATGAAATACTGTCCGGAATGCGGTCATCCGATCGAAGGAAACAGTGAGTACTGTGTGGAGTGCGGGAGAAAGATCCCCGATGATTTGAAGGTTGATTGGAATGGGACTGATTTTCATTCTTTCGATGAAAAGAAAGAAAAGGAGTATTCCCTTGAAGGAAGAAAGATTCTGATCGATTATTATGAACAGGAGATCGCTACAACAGAAAAGGCGGCTTATTTCGAGATCGTTTTATATACGCATTCGAAAGAGGATGTTCTGATGGAGGTCTATGCACAAGGCGGGACCGATCAGGAAAGATGTATGCAGAAGCTTGTGCCGTACAAAGCCTATGAGGATGCCTTGAAGGTGACAAAGGTTTTCCATCTGAAGCAGCTTCTTGGAAGAAGGGGCGTTCCTATTGAAGGGAAGAAATATGTGATACGTTTCCGGGAAAGAGAAGAAGATGAGGAAGTCTATCGCTTTGACATTGAAAATGTCGGAAAAGAGGAGACGACGATGATGTTTCCGGAAATGTTGAAAACGCTTATGAAATATCGCTAGATCAAGGATAAAGATGAAGAAGAGTTTATATGTTGTGACGGTCCTGATGATCGTAGTATCGCTGCTTTTTTCGATCCTGTTTGTCAAAACAGTATTTTTGAGCGGATCGGAAGACGTATCGGAAACTGTGAAGAAGGAAGAGCCGCATCCGCTAGTCAATGAGATAAAGGAAGAAGAAATAGAGGAGACTAAGGAAGAGGTCGTTGAAAAGGAAGATCCCGTCTATGAGGCCGATCCTGAAAAGGGTGAGGTCTATAAGATGCTGGACTTCGACCGGCGTCTGATATTGAATATCGGGCAGCAGGATGAATGGCTTTGCAGCATATTTGGTCTGGCTTATGCGCGGGCGATACTGGATGACAGTTTTGATGTCGATCCTTACGATTACTACGATGGTGACGGTGCCGATTGGCGGGCAGCCGGTTTCGAGGATATCGCTTTGTCTGATCCTTTGGATGTCGTCTTACAAAGGGCGATGGAGCGTATCGATATGGGACAGCCTGTCTTATTGTATACGGAGGGAAAATACTGTCATCCTGTAGGCAATAGGGAGGCAATAAGGAGTGCGGAAAGTCACTATGTCCTTCTGATCGGATATCGCATGAATGCGAAGAAAGATGATCTGAAGCCTTCCGATTTCTACGCTGTCGATCCTGCAGGCGGACATTGTTGCGACGTAGACAGCTATATGCCCTGGGTCATACTGGAGGATGAAGGTCCGGCGCTGGTGTCGGGAGAATATGCCTTGTATGCACCGAGTGAAGAGGGTGGCGTGAAGACCTGTGAGGCTTATGCGGACAGGTGTACGTGGGACAGCCGCTTTGAAGAGGCGGTCTTACCGGACTATATAGAAAACGAGGATCCGCAATAGGCGGATCCGTTTTCGTTGATGGTTTGCCTGATAGGCCTGTTGATGTTGCTCCAAGAGGCCGATCATGTGGTCGATGATCGTTTCCTGATCGACGAAGTGCAGTTCGATGCTGTCTCCATCCTGGAAGGCCATTTCAAATCCGTCTTCCACTTCCTTGTCGGTGACGTTGAAGGGAAGGTTCTCGTTTCCTTCGACGTCGACGATCTCGTAGTGGTCTTCTTCAAGGACGACGTCGCCAAACAGGTAGTTGAACAGTTGACTGTTGTCTTCATTCAGGATCATGATGGCGGCGAAATTGATGCTTTCGGGATCATCATATGCCAGGTAGATGTTGTAGCCGTCTTCCGATACGCCTTCAGCTCCTTGTGAGAAGTATTCTTTTCATTTGGCACGAAGTCCTGTCGGATCATCATCCGTAGCAGTGAGCGTATCTGACGTCGTGATGCCGTTTTCACTGGTGATCGTCGTGGATGTCATTCCTTCGTTGGTGGAGACGGTTATCTGCTGCTTATAATATAACCGTTTCAATCAGAGGATGATCCCGTGTAAAATAGAGTTGACAGGCAAAAGACATGAAGAAGGTTATTCTGATCATAATGGTGATGACGATGCTGTTTGGATTGAGCGGATGCAAGGACGCGATACATTACAAGATGGCGGAAAAGGCTGCCCTTTCCTATTACAAGAAAAAGTACGGGGAGAGAAGCGTTGAGATCGTCGATTCTTTCAAGGCGGGCAATTCTTCACTTTTCGGTTATGTAGGCGTAAAAGACAGGGCTTATGAAATGTCCGATCATTATTTTGTCTTCTATGATGATGACCAAGGCCGTTACTATGACAACCGGCAGGAAGCGTCTGTCATTGCGGATTTCGATTCCGGGATCTTCCAGCCTCTTTTACGGGATGATGTGAGGATGAAGACCAGTGAATACAGTCTCGGTCGTACTCATATGGAGTCTTTCGATGAATGTGTTTATACAACATATTATGATGGTGATATGAGATCTTTCCTGGAAAAGGAGAAGCCCGTCCTTTCCGATATGCGGATCCTGATGGAAGAGAAAAAGGGCTTCGATCACGAAGCCTACATACGGGAACTGTATGAGAAGCTTGATCCTTACGTTTCCGGGTATATGCAGGTGATCGTCGTGGAAAAGGATCACACGTTGTTCGACGGTGATCTTTCCGATGCCTGGATAAGGAACGGGGATGAGGGTGTGACCGTCATTGCGCAGCTGTATTTCGGTGACAAGATCAGCTGGTATCGGCAGAAATATATTGAAGTATTCGACGGGGTCTATGTCTGTTCCGACAGGCCGAATTTCGATCTGGAAGAGGGCGACATCGTATTCGAAGAAGCCGGCAAGGCAAGCGAATTGCAGAAGCTTTTGGATGAGGCTTATGAGGCGATGCCGGTGGATGCGAAGGAGAATGAGAAGGGCGGCTATCAGGTACATGATCAGCGTCATGAATACCGGACGATCATCGATGAGCCGGATCTTCCTTATTACCGTCTGAAAATATCGGACAGGGTCCTGGAGGAGATCGGCGAGGGACGTCTCGATGTCTATATGAAGATCATGGATGGCAAGGGTTCGAAACTGTCTGCGAACTACACTTACAGCAATTCCCGATACAGTCTGTACAAGGTCTGTGAGAATGGAGGGTCATTGGCTTATGAACAGATCGATCCGGGCAATCTGTATTATTTTGGTTCTTATCACAGCGAAGAATACAAAGATAAAGAGTGATGAATAAGCGAAACGGGAAGGCAGATGTCTTCCTGTTTTTTACAGGGAAACAGATAGAAAAACAGGATAGAAAACTGATATATTTTAAATGTGAAATGATCAGAAAAAGGAGTGAGTATGAAACTGTTTGATGTGAGACAAGATAACACTTTGGAGACATTTGAGCTTGCCTATAAGAAGGCAATAGAGCTAAATACCGATATCGTACTGGCTTCTACCAGTGGGAATACGGCGCTTCGTTATGCGAAGTTCATGGAAGACAAGGAATTTAAAGGAAGGTCGATCGTCGTGAGCCACGTCTACGGTTCCAAGGAAAAGGGAAGCAACGCGATGAGCGAGGAGATACGTAAACAGCTGAAGGATCAGGGGATCGAGATCGTGACGGCAGCTCATGCGCTGAGCGGTGTGGAGAGAGGTCTCAGTTCTGTATATAAGGGTGTTTATCCGGCGGAGCTGATTGCACATGCGCTGAGGATGATCAGCGCGGGGGTCAAGGTTTGTGTGGAGATCGCTCTGATGGCTTGTGATGCGGGAGTGATCGAATACAAAAAGCCGGTCGTATGTATCGGGGGTACTGCCAAAAATGCAGATACGGCTTGTGTGGTGACACCGACTTATTCTGCCAGTCTTCTGGAGACGAAGGTCAATGACATCTTATGCAAGCCCGATCTCTATGAAAGAGGATAAGCGGTCGTGAGCTTATATGCGATCGGTGATCTTCATCTGCATTTTCAATCGGAACTCAAGGCTCCCGGACAGCTGAATGATCCGGTGTGGCAGGGACATGAGGAAAGGTTCCGGAAGAACTGCGAGGCTTTGATCAGACCTGAGGATACACTGGTACTGGTGGGAGATCACAGCTGGGGAAAGGATCTTTCTGCCTGTGAAGAGGATCTTGAATACATCTGTTCCCTGCCGGGGAGAAAGATATTGACCCGCGGCAATCATGACATGTTCTGGGATGCGGGGAAGACGAAGAAACTCAATGAGATCTATGTGCCGCGTCTCTTGTTTCTGCAGGATGATTATGCCCCTTATGGGGAGTATGCCATCGTGGCGACCAAAGGGTTTACCTTTGAGGGGCCTTTCTATCTCGATCGAAGCGGGAAGGTGATTGCCTATGACCGGGAGAAGGCACAGCACGCAAAGAAACTGGTGGACAGGGAACTGAAACGTCTGCGCAGATCCTTTGAGGCGGCAAGAGGTGACGGTTATCGGAAGTTCATCATGTTTCTGCATTATCCTCCGACCAACATCATGGAGACTGCCAGCGGTTTTACCGACATGGCGGAAGAATACGGTGCGCAAAAAGTGATCTATGCGCATTGCCATGGGAAAAGAAGGTTCCGTGATTCGATCATGGGAGAAAGAAACGGCGTGGAGTATCAGCTGGTATCGGGGGATTATCTGGAATGGGTGCCATATAAAGTATTGGGAGATGAAAAATAAAGAAGTGAAACTGGTCGCAGCGGATATAGACAGGACGCTCGAGGTGACGTTTGAGCCGATCCCTGAGATCAATAAGCGGGCGATTTCGTTTTCAAACATATTCTGAATGAGGAATGAGGATGGAGATCAGGATAAGGACTTTCGATGAACTGAGTAAGGAAGAACTGTATGCAATCGTCAAAACAAGGATCGCAGTCTTCGTCGTAGAACAAAACTGTCCTTACCAGGAGATCGATGACACGGATAAAGAGGCCTTACATGTATTCATTCAGGAAGGCGAGAAGATCGAAGCCTATCTGCGTCTATTTCCTAAAGAAGAAGGCGTCGTACAGATGGGCAGAGTACTGGCGGTCCCGCATGGAGAAGGACTTGGAAGAATGATCGTCGAGGAAGCCATACGGGTCATCAGGGAAAGAAAAGGTATACGGCAGATCTATATCGAGGCGCAGATGTATGCGACGGGTTTTTATGAAAAGTTCGGTTTCCGTATCTGTTCGGACGAATTCCTGGAAGATGGCATCCCGCATGTCGGAATGATCCTGGATCTGTAAAGAGCGTCGTGAAAAAGAAAGAGTATCGTCACTGATACAATGAAGATGCAGGAGGAAATAGTGATGGCTGAATTTTTCGATGTATTGGAGAACAGGAGTTCCATTCGGAAGTTTACGGATGAAGAAGTGTCTGAACAGATGTGCCAATGTCTGATCGAGGCGGGTCTGAAGGCACCGACTGCCACCAACAGGCAGGAGATCCATATCAGTGTCGTCAGGGGGAACGATCCCTTGCAGGAAGAGATACAGAGAGATCTGGATCCGGAGGCGAAGGTGAATTTCTATTACGATGCGCCATTGGTTTTCTATCTTTCAGGGGAGGATGCCTTCCGCTGGAGCGATGTCGATGCGGGGATCGCAGTTGAGAATATGCATCTGGCGGCGGAAGCGCTTGGTTTAGGAAGTGTCATACTCGGTTGCATGAAAAAGGTGTTATGCGGGGATAAGAAG
>CADBND010000217.1 GCA_902795875.1 uncultured Erysipelotrichaceae bacterium | reverse complement strand
TGACTACAGGATTCGAACCTGTGGTACCTTTCAGTACGCCACCTTTCCAAGATGGTAGGATAAACCGCTCTCTCAAGTCAGCATATCTACATATCTATTTTGGCTTAAACTCCGTTTTTTTTCAATATTCTTTTCTCTTATATGGCCTTATGTTCCATATATACTTTTCCCTCTTCCAAATCTTTCCACACGAAAACGCCATCTTCCAGAAGCATATAGGAACGCTTAGAACCGTTCTTGGGGATCGAAACAGAACCCGGATTCAGATAGGTGAAACCCTCGCATTCTTCCACGCAAGGCACATGGGTATGCCCGCAAAGCAGATATCCCTTCACACCCGGCATCGGCTTATTCTGGTTATAGACATGGCCATGTGTCACATAGATATCGACGCCATCAATATGAAGAAAGGCGTAATCGGCCATGATCGGGAACTGAAGCACCATCTGATCCACATCGCAGTCACAATTCCCCCTGATACAAAGAAGAACGTCCTTTTTCTCATTGAGCAGGTCGATCACTCTTTTGGGATCGTATCCATCCGGAAGATCATTTCTCGGTCCGTGATAAAGGAGATCACCCAGAAGAAGCAGCTTATCCGGCCTTTCCTCTTCATATCTTTCCATCAGTTTCTCGCAATAAAGACTGCTGCCATGGATATCCGAAGCGATCATCAGTTTCATTTTTCTTTACTCCCTCTCTATCCATAATTGTAACAGAATTACATTTTCTATTTCCCTGAATTATTTCCCGGGTCTTATTATTGACAGTGACCGGTACCCGATACTAAGATAAAAATGTATTTGTATGTACGGCCGTACATGATACAGTTCATGATTAAGAGGATCATGAAAGATGGTTTTAAAACCCTTGCAGACGACATCGCCAACGATGTTGTTTTTATTTGATTCATGGAGGCCAGAAATATGTGCAGATTCATTTTCGTAACAGGAGGAGTCGTATCGGGGCTGGGCAAAGGGATCACCGCCGCATCGATCGGAAGACTTCTCAAAGCCAGAGGCATCAAAGTCGCCTCACAGAAACTCGATCCCTATATCAACGTCGACCCCGGTACCATGTCTCCCTACCAGCATGGCGAAGTCTATGTCACGAAAGACGGAGCGGAGACCGATCTCGATCTGGGACATTATGAACGCTTCATCGATGAAGACCTGAACAGGTATTCCAATCTCACCACCGGAAAAGTCTACTGGAACGTTCTGAACAAGGAAAGAAAAGGCGAATATCTGGGAAAGACGGTACAGGTCATCCCGCATATCACCAATGAGATCAAGGACTTCATCTACTCCGCCGCAAAGAAAGACGATCCCGATGTGCTGATCTGTGAAGTGGGCGGAACGATCGGCGACATCGAATCCCAGCCCTTCATCGAAGCCATTCGGCAGATCGGACTGGAACAGGGACAGGAAAACACCTGTTATATCCATGTCACTCTGATCCCCTATCTGGAATGTTCAAGAGAGCACAAATCCAAGCCTACACAGCACTCCGTCAAGCAGTTACAGGGAATGGGGATCCGGCCTGACATCATCGTCTTAAGATGTTCGAAACGTCTTGAAAAAGACATCTTCGACAAGATCGCCCTCTTCTGCAACATCCCCAGGGAATGCGTCATCGAAAACAGAACCATCAAAGATCTCTATGAGATCCCGCTTCTTCTCGAGCGCCAGCATCTTGGTGACATCGTATGTCGTAAACTCGGACTCAACGCTGAAAAACCGGATCTGCAGGAATGGAAACAGATGATCCAGCGCGCAAAACATCCGACTAAGAAAGTCGTGATCGGACTTGTAGGCAAATACGTGAAACTCCACGATGCCTATCTCTCCATCACCGAAGCCCTCAACCACGCCGGGATCGCCTGTGAAACCAAAGTTTCCGTCCGCTGGATCGATTCCGAAGCCATCACAAAAGAAAACCTCGCAGAAAAACTCCACGGCTGTAACGGCATTATCGTACCGGGAGGATTCGGAAACAGAGGGATCGAAGGCATGATCGTAACAGCCGGATACTGCCGGGAAAACGATATCCCGTATCTGGGCATCTGTCTGGGCATGCAGGTGTCAGTCATCGAATTCGCCCGCAACGTCTGCGGAATGAAAGACGCCAATTCACGGGAATTTGATCCATCCTCAAAACACAAAGTCATCGATTTCCTGCCCGATCAAAGTGAAAAAACAAACAAAGGCGGAACTCTTCGACTCGGCGCATACCCATGTGAACTCAAAAAAGGTACAATAATACAGAAGACCTATCAGAAAGACAGGATCGAGGAACGCCATCGCCACCGCTACGAATTCAACGATCTCTACAGACAGATCTTAAGTGAAAACGGAATGGTGATATCCGGTACATCACCGGATGACCGCATCGTCGAAACGATCGAATACGAAAACGACCGCTACTTCATCGGTGTTCAGTTCCATCCGGAATTCCGGTCCCGTCCCAACCGGCCGCACCCCCTGTTTACAGGACTGCTTCAGGCGGCATTGAAAGGAGAATAGACTCATGACCGATATCATCGCAAACTTCGGAAAAAAAGTATTCAATGACGAAGTAATGAAGAAACGACTTTCAAAAAAGACATATGAAAAACTCAACCGGACCATCAAACAGGGAAAGTACCTGGATGAAGATATCGCCGAAGAAGTCGCCAACGCCATGAAAGACTGGGCGATCGAAAACGGTGCCACACATTTTACCCACTGGTTTCATCCACTCTCCGGTGCCACTGCCGAAAAACACGAAAGTTTCGTCAGCACAGCAGGAGGCGGAAAGATCACACTGCAGTTTTCTCCGAACAATCTCGTAAAAGGCGAAGCAGATGCATCTTCCTTCCCCTCCGGTGGACTCCGGGATACGTTCGAAGCCAGAGGATACACTGCCTGGGATCCGACATCCTATGCCTTCATAAAAGACGGCATCTTATGCATACCGACTGTATTCTGTTCCTATTCAGGGGAAGCCCTTGACCACAAGACACCGCTCTTACGGTCCATGGAAGCTATGAACAGCCAGGCGATGCGCATCCTGAAACTCTTCGGAAACGCCGATGTCGATCACGTCAAAAGCACCGTCGGAGCCGAACAGGAATACTTCCTCATCGAAAAGAAATACTTCGATCAAAGAGAAGACCTCAAACTGACTGGACGGACACTGTTTGGTGCACTTCCGCCAAAAGGACAGGAGATGAATGACCACTACTACGGTTCCATCAAGACCACCGTCTCCGATTTCATGAAAGACCTCAATGACGAACTCTGGTCCCTTGGCATACAAGCCAAGACCCAGCACAACGAAGTCGCACCATCCCAGCACGAACTCGCAAACAACTTTCTTACGACCAACGTCTCCGTCGACCAGAACAACCTCACGATGGAGATCATGAAGAAAGTTGCCCGCAAGCACGGACTGGAATGTCTGCTTCATGAGAAGCCCTTCGAAGGCATCAACGGATCGGGCAAGCACAACAACTGGTCGATGAAGACCGATACCGGCATCAACCTTCTTGATCCGGGCGAGACACCGGCCGAAAATGCCCAGTTCCTGGTCTTCCTGTGTGCTGTGATCAAGGCAATCGATGAGTATCAGGATCTCTTAAGGATCTCCATCTCCTCAGCCGGAAACGATCACCGTCTGGGAGGCAACGAAGCACCTCCGGCCATCATTTCCATATATCTGGGTGAAGAACTCACTGAGATCTTGCAAAGCATCAGCAACGAAAAAGCATATAAAAACAGGAAGAAAGAACCGATGAAAGTCGGCGTACACTCTATTCCGTCTTTCCCGAAAGACAACACCGACCGCAACCGGACCTCTCCCTTTGCGTTTACCGGAAACAAATTCGAGTTCCGAATGCCCGGATCGAGTGCTTCCATTTCCACACCCAACACGGTCCTCAACACCGTCATTGCACAAGAACTGAAACTCTTTGCGGACAGACTTGAAAAGGCAGACTCCTTCAACGAAGAAGTCCATGAACTGATCAAAGATACGTTCCGGAAACATTCCCGGATCATATTCAACGGAAACGGCTACGACGAAGCCTGGATCAAAGAAGCGGAAAAAAGAGGCTTAAGCAACTATTCCTCCACACCGGAAGCTCTGTCCCACTATCTTGATCGGAAAAGCATTAAAGTCTTCATCGACAACGATGTCCTTAATGAAAGCGAATGCCGTTCACGAAGCGAGATCTACTTCGAGAAATACTACAAGACCATCAACATCGAAGCTCTGACGATGCTGGACATGCTGAAAAAGGATATCCTGCCGGCTTTGTTCTCCTACGAAAGACAGCTGAAAGATTCCCTGCTTAAAGACAGGGAACTCTCCCTGTTCGATGAAGATTCCTACGAATACGTCACTCTCATGAAGATCGTAAAAAGCAAGAAAGCGATCTTTAAAGATATCGAAAAGATGGAAAAATGCTTAAAGAAAAGACCGGAAGACCCACAGCATCTGGCTTTCTTCTATCACGATCGGATCATTCCTTTGATGAACAGTTTAAGAAAAAATACGGACGAACTGGAAACGGTCTGTCCGCGAAACATCTG
>CADBND010000216.1 GCA_902795875.1 uncultured Erysipelotrichaceae bacterium | reverse complement strand
CGCGATCTTAGCGGCGATATCATTGGGAAAACGGAATTCTCCCGTCGATATGCAACAGAATGCGATCGATGAGATATGATAGCTGTCCGCCAGTTCCAGACAGGAACGGTAACAGGAACGTAAAAGCTCTTTTTCTTTTTTAGTAAGTTCGTAATATACGATCGGGCCGACCGTATGGATGATGTAGTCACAGGGAAGATCGTAGGCAGGCGTGATCTTCGCCATTCCCGTTTCTTCCTCATGTCCCTGCACCCTCATCATGTCGTAGCATTTCTTTCTGAGCTGCACTCCGGCGTAAGTATGGATGGCATTATCGATACATCCGTGATTGGGAACATAACAGCCGGTCATACCCGAATTGGCCGCATTGACGATCGCTCCGCATCTTAGTGTTGTGATATCGCCTTGCCAGAGATAGATATCTTCCTGTATCGGTTTGAGATCCTTTATATCCGTGATGCCTTTTCTTTGTGTCTCTTGTTTCAGATACTCATCCTGTATCTTTATGAATTCCTCTTCGATATCAGCAGGCATGCGGACGTTCATAAGTGCTCTTAAAAGTCTTCTTTGCGAATATTCATCTTCGGGGATATTGATATCCTCATACCTTGGATCTTCTTTGATCAGATATCCGATCAGGTATCTTCTTCTTTCTTCCTGTGTCATTTCATCTAAATTATAACATCCGACGAAAAAGCTTCCTTACGGAAGCTTTAGCCTTCAAGTGAACGGCACTGTTCAAGTAATGAAATGATCGGAAGGTGCTGGGGGCAGGCAGCTTCACACTGTCCGCACTGTATGCAGTCAGATGCCTTGCCTTTATCCTGCGTGACGATAGCATATTCCCTCTTCGTCCTGAATTCCGGCGATCCTTTCTTTCTGTTTTCAACTGTGAAGATATCCGGGATCGGGATCGACATCGGACAGCCCTTTGTGCAGTAACGACAGCCTGTACAGGGGATCGTCTTGTCGCTGTTATAAGCCTCCTGGACCTGACGTATCACATCAAGTTCATGATCGTTCAAAGGCTTGAAGTCTTCCATGAAACTCAGATTGTCTTTCATCTGTTCCAATGAGGACATACCGCTCAATACCGTCAATATGCCTTCCTGCATTGCGACGAAACGAAGCGCCCAGGAGGCATAGGATGCATCTGACCCTTCCTTATCGAAGATCGCTTTTGCCGAATCGATCGGATCGGCCAGGATACCGCCCTTAACCGGTTCCATGACTGTCACGAGTTTTCCGTGCTTGCGGCAGATCTCCAGATTCTTCCGGGAATTGACGCCCGGATTTTCCCAGTCGGCGTAGTTTATCTGCAGTTGTACGAATTCCACATCGGGATGTTTCTCCAGCAGTTCTTCCAGTAATTCCGGATCAGCATGGAAGGAGAATCCGTAATGTTTAACGATCCCCTTCTCTTTCAGTTCTTTGACGTAGTCCCAGAGATGGAAATCATCATATTTCTTGTAGTTGGATCTTTGTATCGCATGCAAAAGATAATAATCAAAATAGCCTGCACCCGATCTCTCAAGACTGGTCATGAGCTCCTTCTTGGCCGTCTCTTCGTCGTTGACGTCCGGCGAACAGATCAGTTTTGTCGCAAGGGTGTAGGAATCACGGGGATATCTCTCCACCAGAGCCTGTCTGATCGCTTCCTCGGAACCCGGATAGGCAAAGGCGGTATCAAAATAGGTCCCGCCGGCTTTCAGAAACAGATCGACCATATCGGCAGTCTGTTTCACATCGATACTTCCGTCTTCCAGTTTCGGAAGCCTCATCAATCCGAAACCGAGTTTCATCTTGTTCTTATCGGTATAGTTATCCATGTTTACTCTCTCTCCTGCTTTTATTGTAATACACAAGATATCGTCATCCTTCAAGTTCGTCATAGTATCTTCTGACTTTTTCTTCGATCTTGCCCTCTTTCATCCACCTTCTTAATGTTTCAAGCCCTTCGATGTTCTTCCTGCTTGGCATCCACAGTTTCAGATAGCCGTGTTCGGAATACTTTTCATCAAGATGTTTCAGGACATGTTCGAGAGCTTCTTCATAGGTCGAACCCTTATGGGCGTTGGCTTCAAACTGCACACATCTTTTTATAACTGTTTCCGGATCGATGTCCCGATCGGCTTCCGCGACGATGCAGCCGTATACCGTCCTTGGCTTTCCTTTTCCCGATGCCCGGTGGTCTTCGATCGCTTCCTTCATCAGAACTTTTTCTTCTTGCGAAAACCATCTGTCCAGATCCTTATCTTCATACAGCCATTTTCCTGAAGTGATCTCGTGATCGTCCCGGCCAAAACGGATACCGATATCGTGATAGGCCGCGATACAGTAGGCCTTATTCACATCGACATCAAGATCTTCGATCAGTTCGAAACTGTTGCTGATCACTTTCCGGATATGATCGATGTTGTGTGATCTCTCATAGTCCTTATAACAGGGAAGGATCTTTTCTTCGATATAGTCTTTCAACTCTTCGTCCACCATCAAGATCTTATTTTGTTCAAGAAGATCGGGCCTTATCTCTTTTGTCTTGGCCAAAGCTTTCTTCTTTCGCCACTTCCGTATCGCTTCATGGTTTCCGGAAAGCAGGATATCCGGCACTTTATCTCCCTTATAATCGAAAGGCTTTGTGTATTGGGGATATTCCAGAAGACCTTCTTCAAAGGATTCTTCGATCACGCTTTCCTTTTTCATGGAACCTTCCACCAGCCGCATCAATGCTTCGCTGATCACCATGGCCGGTAATTCTCCGCCACACAATACATAATCCCCGATCGAAAGGGATTCGTCGCAATGTTTATAGATCCTTTCATCAAACCCTTCGTAATGTCCGCAGATCAATACGATCTCTTCCATTTTTGAAAGTCTGTGTGCGATCTTCTGATCGAATCTGTGCCCCGATGGGGAAAGGATGATCGAATAGCTGTTTTCGGAAGAAACATCGCTCAAAGCGTCTAAAACCGGCTCACAACGTAACAGCATTCCTGATCCTCCGCCATAGGGAGAATCATCGATCTTACGGAAAGAACCCTCCGCATAATCGCGGATATCCACAATAGAAACATCCAAAAGCCCCGATCTCCTGTTTCTTGATATGAGCGGGGTATTCAGAAAGGAATCGAACTGTTCCGGACAGATGGTAAGGATCGTGATCTTCATGTCTATCGATAAAGGAATTTGGAAGGAAACAGGAAAAGATACGGTGCCGTCAGTATAGCCATAAACAAAGCGGAACGCTTTGCATCTTCCTTATTCAGACCGGCTTTTTCAAGTATCTTCTTGTCTCCCAGATAAATGATGAAAGCGGAGAAGATGATCGCAAAAACGACGATCAGAAAAGAAAGGATATCCTTGAAAGGATCGAAGCTGATCCCGTTGGCCAGTTCATAATTTTCCCCGCTTAATAAAAGAACTCCAAACAGGAAAAGGCTTCCCATGAAGTCCGCAAGAAAACCCATCAGG
This sequence comes from uncultured Erysipelotrichaceae bacterium, assembly GCA_902795875.1. GTDB lineage: Bacteria > Bacillota_I > Bacilli_A > Erysipelotrichales > Erysipelotrichaceae > Colivicinus. The sequence goes on along the minus strand of CADBND010000216.1, from coordinate 1,906 downwards.
CAGACCTTCCAGGTATGTTTCTTACAGAAAGCGTTGCGCTCTTCAAGACGCAAAGAAAAATACAGGACGAAGCGGTCCACGATGTAGTTGGCCGGGATCAGAAAAAGCCAAAGGTAGCTCGGTATCCAGATCAGCAGCCACAGAGGGAACAGGACGTTGTAGAATCTCGTCTCCTTTTCTTTCATCTCAGATCCTTTCCTTCACGAACTGTATCATCGCATCGGAATAAGTCACCATGACTGACTCCTGGTTAAAGAAGACACAGAGATCCTTACTGATCTCTTCTACGACATCTTCTTTCACATCCAGTAAGGACAAAACAAGAGAATTTTCTTCCACATAAGTCCCGTCGTCATGGAAGTAGCCGCCATCGATCTTGTTCATCGAAAAAGCCACATGGTAGGCTTTACATACCCTTTTCAGGATCGAAACGTACTTTTCCGTATCAAAGATCTGTTCATGGGTGAAAGAATCGTTGAGACCGATATAGATATTGGCCTGTTTCACCTTTTTCATCCAAACATTACCTTATGGAAGAATTCTTCCGTTCTTTCCTTTCCAAAGTTCTTTAAAAAGACATCCGTCGAGGGGCCGCCATTGTTTATAAGCCCATTGGAATATTCGTCCGCTTTCTTCTTTTTTTCGATACGATCACATTCATGAGTGTCCTTGCATTGATCCAGATAGGCATTGAAATAAGTATCCCGAAGTTCCAGGATCCTTCTCTCGTCTTTCTTTTTCCCCTTCTTTATCGTTGAACATCCATAGAGGATATCATCATACCAGTTCTCTTTCTTTTCTCCTTCCTGAAGATCTTCATATTCTTTCAAGATATTCAGAAAGACATCTTCTTTTCGTTTATCGTTCAGAAGTGTATCGAACTGTTCCAGATAGATGGAAATGTTTCCCATTGCCTTGATCATATCCACAGACAGTAAAGGCATATCGATATCGAAGGGATTCACGACAAAAGAAGTCATCGTCATGATCCCCAAAGGCATCTTTCCTTCCATTACGGATACATGGCCTAAACCTTTAGCCTCATAGCCTTTTGCCGTCATATTCATCATTCCGACTTTGAAATGTTCATATTCCTTTGCGGAAATCTCTTCCAAAGGATAGGCTTCATTGATCTTTTCCAATAGTTCTTTCATAATCTTTCTCCCCCATTTCAATCATATCATTCTTTATCTTCCTGTTTTGATCCGCGTCCATGCCTTTACCAGGTCTTGCAACGACATCGCCGCATTGGCCGGACTTGTTGAAGGAAGCGCGATCACATCTCTTTGAAAAACGTTTTTTCCATAACGAAGATAATACTTTTCCGCCGTCTTTCCGTTCACATAGATCTTTCCAATGTCACAATGTTTCAATATCCGGTCCAGATCATTGATCACCACATTCGTAATGGAAGAATCGGAAGATCCCCGGATATCACATTCTCCGATCACATCCCATAAGGCGATATGGTGCTTTAAAAGAAAACTCTTTTTTGAATCGATATCCTCAGGTTCTTCGTCTTCGTATATCCGAGAAAGGACTTTCCAGAAACGGTTTTGCGGATGGCCATAGAAAAAGCCTTCCTCCCTGGACTTTACGGAAGGAAAGGAACCCAATATCAGGATCCTGCAGTCTTTGTCAAAGACCGGATCGATCGGATGGATGATCCTTTCTTCTTTCATCTTCCAGCCACCTTTCTGCTTCTTCTCTGCTTTTAAAAACAGTGATCTCTTTTCCTTTTCCGCATCCTTTCAGTAATTCATAGATCTGCGGAAGCTTTTCTTTCGGAAAACATTTCACTGACTCGATGAATTCCGGATCGTCTTCTTCGATCCAGGGAAGATCGTCTCTTTTCTTTCCTTTTCTTTCTGCGATCCCCTTAAGACATTCTTCCACCGGAAGATCG
>CADBND010000215.1 GCA_902795875.1 uncultured Erysipelotrichaceae bacterium | reverse complement strand
TTCTCCGTTTCTCTTAGATCATCGAGAGAGAAGTGGAGTACTTCCTGCAGGTCTTCCAGCTGAAAGATGGAAGGCATATGGGAACCGTTCTCGATCTTGGAGATCATCGCCCGGTTGATGTTTGTCAAAGAAGCGAGATCACTTTGTGAGAGACCGGCTTTTTCTCTTCTGTTTTTGATCGTTTTCGCTAATAATTCCTGACTGATCCTGTTCATATTGGAACCTCCGTTATTATGTTATAAAAAATAACAAAAAGAATCAATATGAATAACAGTATTGTTACTAATTGTAACAAAGACAATTATGTAGTATCATAGAGTTATGTTGAACGAAAAGAATATTCTGATCACCGGATGCTGCGGTTTTATCGGTTCCTACCTTACCATGAGGATATTGAAGGAATACAATGGTGTCCATATCGTTGGGATCGACGACATGAATGCTTATTACGATGTGTCTTTGAAAAAGTACCGTCTCGATAAGATCCTTTCTTTGAATAAGGATTTCACTTTTATCAAAGGAGATATCTCTGGCAGGGAATTGCTTGATAAGGTCTTTTCAAAAGATCGTTTCGATATCGTCGTGAATCTGGCTGCGCAAGCCGGTGTGCGTTATTCTCTGGAAGATCCGGATTCATATATCCGTTCCAATATCATCGGTTTCTTCAACCTGCTGGAAGAGATGCGTGCTCATCCGGTGGAACATTTCATCTACGCTTCAAGTTCTTCGGTCTATGGTGGAAATGAGAAGATCCCGTTCTCGACGCAAGACCGGGTCGATCATCCCGTATCGCTTTATGCAGCAACGAAGAAATCGGATGAACTGATGGCTTATACCTATTGTCATCTCTTTAAGATAAAGAGTACGGGTTTACGTTTCTTTACGGTCTACGGTCCGGCAGGACGTCCCGATATGGCTTATTTCTCTTTCACAAACAAGCTTCTGAAGGGAGAAAAGATCAAGATCTTCAATCACGGTCACTGCAAGAGAGACTTCACTTATGTCGATGATATCGTCGAGGGGATAGTCCGTATCATGGATCAGGGGCCTAAGCAAGACTACAACCTTTACAATATCGGAAACGATCATCCGGAGGATCTGATGAACTTCGTTTATACTCTGGGAAGATGTCTGAAAGAAAACGGACTCCTGGAAGAGGATTTCGATCTGGATGGACATATGGAGCTGACGGATATGCAGCCGGGGGATGTACCTGTTACCTATGCGGATACGGCTCCGTTAAAGAAAGATTACGGTTTCAAGCCGGATACGCCTCTGGCGGCAGGGCTTGACCGGTTCTGTAAATGGTACAAGGAATACTACGGTAAGGACAGCGGTTGAGACCGCTGTTTTTCGTTATAATGATGGTGATGAAAAAGATCGTAAGATGGCGTTCGAAATTCTATGGAACGATCCTTGAAAGAGGAAAAGAATATTACCGTCGGGGAATGGTCCACGATGTGAAAGTGGAGGAAGACACGATCCGGGCGAAGGTAGGATCCACCTATTTTTATGATGTTTTGATCGATGTGAACGAAGACGGAACGATCGGATATATGAATTGCGACTGTCCTTTCTGTCAAAGCGGGAAGAACTGCAAACATGAGGCGGCTGTTCTTTTTGAGGTGGAAAATGATCCCGATCTCGGTAAAGAGGAAAACAAAAGGATTTATCCTTTCAAGGAGGGCTACGACAAGAAGAGATACTTTTTCGATATGCCGAAGATCACAAAGGATCTGCAGATAAATGAAAAGACATATAAGGATGCCTTGAAACTGTTGGAAGACGGTCTTAAGCTGACGGAGTTCAGCAGTGGCTATGTGGATAACAGCGACGAACAGGTCTTGTTTTGTGCGGCTGACTTTAAGGAAAAGGGCAGGGAATTTGAAGCGCGTGCCTGTATCTCACCGACGAAGGTCATGGAATTGTCTTGTGATATGCCTTCCTGTCGGGAAAACAGTTTTCCTTACTATTTCTTCTTTTCCGACAGGCAGAAGAAGGTCTGCGCCCATAAACTGGCTTTACTGTTGAAGATGAATGAGTTCATTCTGGAGAATGATCCGGGAGATAAGACGGATCGCCTGAGTATGCAATTCCTGAATGAATTTTCACAATATACACCGAAAACAGAAGATCAGATCAAGGAAAAGAGTCCCAATATCAGGCTGGTTCCCCGTCTGGAATATGATGACAGGATGCTTCGCGTGAATTTCCGGATCGGCAATGAGAAGATGTATGTTCTGAAGGATCTTGAGAAACTTGTGGAAAAAGTGGATAACGAGGGAATATTTCCTCTGGGTGTGCGCAACCGTCTGGATTTTTCTGCCGACTATTTCACTGCGGAGTCTGAAAAGGCCTATGCGTTCTTGAAAGAGATCGTCAATGATGAGGGACTTCGTTCTTCTTATCGGACACCTTCTTATTATGGCGGCAGCGAACAGCGCTTTATCGACGGAAACGGAAACATCATCCTTTACGGACGAAGACTGGATGATTTCTTTGATCTATACAACGGCGAAGATATCGAGTTCAAGAGTCGTAATCCCTATGACAAAAAGAGCACTTATATCTCTTTGGCGGAGCGTGATCCGTCGGCTTACGTGACGATCGATGAACTTCGTTCAAGAGACGGTTTTGAGGGGGTAAAGCTTTCTGCCAATCTCCCTGAACTGATCATGGGGTCTTCTTACGGATATTTTCTGAAGAATGATCATTTATACCGTGTATCTCCGGATTATATGAAACTGATGTCTTCTTTCCGGAAGAACAGCCGGACAAATCAGGCGGAGTTTAAGATCGGGGTCAATCATCTTGGCCAGTTCTACAATCATGTATTGCCCAGGCTGAAGGAGAGGTTCACAGTCTATGAGGATAACCGTGCCTTGTATGAACAGTATATTCCTCCTAAGCCGGAATTTGTTTTCTATTTTGATGTCGTGGACGGAAACATCCAATGCAAGGCGGATGTCGTATATGGTGACGAGTCTTATTCACTTTTTGATCGCGGGAAGAAGAATTTCCGTGATGCGGTGAGTGAAGAAGCAGTCTATTCGGAAGTGGATCAGTTTTTTGACGGTTATGACGAGGACTTTGTCGCTCATCGGGAAGGGAACGATGATGGGATCTATGCGATCACGGAGGAACTGATCCCTTATCTTCTGAAGTTTGCGCAGGTCAATTCAACACCTGCTTTTGACAGACTGCGTTTCAAGCGAAAGGTCTCTACTTCCGTAGGTGTCAGGATGAACAATGATCTGCTGGAACTGGATATTCAAAGCGACGATCTTTCTTTGGAGGAGCTTGCGGCGGTCATCAGTTCCTACCGTCTGAAAAAGAAGTATCACCGGCTCAAAAACGGCGATCTGATCCGGACGGATGATGAAAGCATCGAGTCTTTGGATGAGCTTCTTTCTTCCATGAATATCTCCCTGAAGGAGTTCGTGAAGGGGAAGATGCATTTACCTATGTATAGGGCTTTGTATCTGGACAAGCTGCTGGAAGGAAATGATGCGGTCTATGAGAAAAGGGACGGCCATTTCAAACAATTGGTAGACAGTTTCGACGAAACGAAAGAGGTGAAGCTGCAGGTCCCCGCTTCTCTGGATGAGACGATGCGTTCCTATCAGAAAGATGGTTTCTCCTGGATCAAGACATTGAGCCATTACGGATTCGGCGGCATCCTGGCGGATGAAATGGGCCTGGGAAAGACGATACAGATGATCGCTGTACTGCTGGATGAGAAGGAAAGCGGAAACAAGGGAACTTCTCTGGTCGTATGTCCTTCTTCTTTGATCTACAACTGGATCAATGAGATCAGACGTTTTGCGCCGGATCTTAAAGCTGTCGCGGTGACAGGGAATCAGGAGGAGAGGAAGAAGATCATCGATGCTTATGAGGATGAGGATATCCTGGTCACATCTTATGACCTGCTCCGAAGGGATATCGCCCATTATGAAGGAAAGGAATTCCTTTATGAGATCCTGGATGAGGCACAATACATCAAGACTTATACGACTGCGAATGCGAAAAGTGCCAAGGCGATCCGGGCAAAACGGCATTTCGCTTTGACGGGTACGCCGATCGAAAACAATCTCAGTGAGCTTTGGAGTATATTTGATTTTCTTATGCCAGGACTTTTATTTCCTTACGACACCTTCCGGAAGCGGTTTGAGATCCCGATCAGCCGGGATAATGACGAAGCCGCCTCGGAGCGTCTCAAGAAGATGATCGCACCGTTCATCCTGAGAAGGAAGAAGGCGGATGTCCTGAAGGATCTGCCTGACAAGATCGAGGAGACGATCGTCGTGCGCTTTTCAGAAAAACAGCAGCGTCTATACGATTCGCAGGCACTCAAGATCTCCAAGACGATCAGCAGCGAAGATGAAGACAGCTTCCGCCAGAACAAGATCGCCATTTTGGCGGAACTGATGAAGATAAGACAGATCTGTTGCGAACCTTCGCTGGTATTTGAAGATTATGACGGAGAAAGTGCCAAGCGGGAAGCCTGTATGGAGCTCGTGAAGAACGCGATCGCCGAAGGCCACAAGATCCTTCTGTTCTCGCAATTCACTTCCATGCTGGAGATCATTGAAAAGGAATTTGAAAAGGAAGGGATCGCTTACTACAAGCTGACCGGACAGACAGGCAAGGAGGAAAGACTGAAAATGGTCGATTCCTTCAATCAGGACGATGTTCCGGTATTTCTGATCTCTTTGAAGGCCGGAGGGACCGGTCTGAATCTGATCGGAGCGGATATCGTCATCCACTACGATCCCTGGTGGAATCTCGCCGCACAGGATCAGGCTACAGACAGAGCACACAGGATCGGACAGAAACATATCGTTTCGGTATACAAGATCATTGCGGAGAAGACGATCGAGGAGAAGATCGTCGAACTGCAGGAACTCAAGAGCGGGCTCATCGAAAACATGCTGTCAGGACAGAGTGTATCACTGTCTTCCATGAGTAAGAGTGAACTGCTTGAACTGCTGAAATAAAAAAAGATCCCAAAAGGGATAGTGTTACTGGCGGGAAAAGAAAAGAAAAGATATCATATAGGTGTTCCAGTTAGAGATAAACAAGGAGAAAAAAGATGATGAAAAAACCTGTTGTTTTAGTGGTAATGGATGGCGTAGGCTGGACGGAAAAGGATAACGGCAATGCCGTTCTGCATGCCTACAAGCCCCAGCTCGATGTCCTTATGAGCAAGTGGCCGCATCGTACGATCAAGGCCAGCGGTACGGCTGTCGGTCTTCCTTCGGATTCCGATATGGGCAACTCCGAAGTCGGACACAACGCTCTTGGCTGCGGCCAGATCTATTCCCAAGGTGCAAAACTCGTCAATGAGTCCATCGAAAGCGGAAAGATCTTTGATTCCGAGGCCTGGCATGGTGCAACGGAATTTGCGAAAAAGAATAACGGAAAGATCCATTTCCTGGGCTTACTGTCCGATGGAAACGTGCATTCCAACATTTCCCATCTGATCGCAATGCTGAAGCAGTGCAAGAAGGAAGGTCTTCCTGAAGTAAGAGTCCATATCCTTCTCGATGGAAGAGATGTTCCGGAAACGAGTGCTTTACAGTATGTCGATCAGCTCGAAGATGTTCTGAAAGAACTCAATGATGAAAACTTCCATGCCTGCATCGCCAGCGGCGGCGGCAGAATGACGACCACGATGGACCGTTATGAAGCCGACTGGTCGATGGTTGAAAGAGGCTGGCAGATCCATGTCTGTGGTGAAGGCAGAAGTTTTGAAAGCGCAACGGAAGCGATCGAGACTTTGCGTAATGAAGGCGGTTATACCGACCAGTATCTGCCGGGATTTGTCATCGCCCATGATGGCAAGCCTGCCGGTACGATCGACGACGGTGATGCGGTGATCCTCTTCAATTTCCGTGGCGACAGAGCGGTGGAGATCTCCAAAGCCTTCGACTATATGAACAGAGGATTCGATGCTTTCACGATGACCAAGAAGCCCAACGTCTATTATGCAGGTATGCTGCAGTATGACGGCGACCTGAAGCTTCCTGATCATTTCCTGGTAGAACCGCCGCATATCGAACACACGATGAGTGAGTTCCTGGTAGAAAAGGGCGTTCGTTCCTATGCCTGTTCCGAGACGCAGAAATTCGGTCATGTGACCTATTTCTGGAACGGCAACCGTTCCGAGAAGTTCTCGGATGAACTCGAGACTTGGGAGGAGATCCCTTCCGATGTCATCGCGTTCGATCTGAAGCCTTGGATGAAGTCCGCTGAGATCACCGACCATATGGTGCAGGCGATCGAATCAGGCAAATATCAGTTCCTCAGATGTAATTATCCCAATGGCGATATGGTCGGCCATACTGGCAACTATGAAGCTACTTTGATCGGTGTCGAGTCTGTCGATCTTCAGCTCAAGAGGATCATGGATGCCTGCGACAAGATGGATTATGCGCTGATCGTTACTGCTGACCATGGCAATTCCGATGAGATGTACGACAAGGGCTTCAATCCGGATGGAACACCGAAACCCAAGACTTCCCATTCCCTTGCCAAGGTTCCGTTCATCGTATACAACGGCCCGGAAGGCACCAAGGTCAAGGAAGAAGGAGACTTCGGTCTGGCAAATGTTGCGGCTACGGTCGTGAAACTGCTCGGTTACGAGGCTCCTGAACAGTGGCTGGAAGCCATCATCGAATAATTCCTATCCAAATATGAGAAAGCGGGTCATCCGCTTTTCTCTTTGGTGGGAAAACGTGTTGTTTTAAGATAAAATGGAATCAGATATATAGGGAGGTATTACGATGCTTACCGTCGATAAACTGAGAACTTACGGTGCGGATGTGGATAAGGGCCTTACCTTATGTATGGATAATGAGGATTTCTATCTGCGCATGGTGAACATGTTGCTGAATGAATCGTCTTTTTCTGATCTGGAAAAAGCACTGGAAAAAAACGATCTGGAAGAAGCGTTTCGGGCCGCCCATACTCTGAAGGGGGTCTGCGGCAATCTTTCTCTGACACCGCTGTATGAAAAAGTTGTGGAGATCACGGAATTGCTTCGAAGCGGGACGCAGATGGATTACTCTGAACTGCTGAAGGATATTCTGTCCGAAAAAAAGAAGCTGGAAGAGCTGACTAATGATTAAAAAAAGAAGAGTGACTGCGGTCACTCTTCTTCGTCATATTCGTATGTGATCTTTATGTTTCCGTATTCGTCAGCAACGTCATCGAATACATCCAGGATCTTCAGCGAGAATTTCTTCAGGTCATCACAGTTCATCACGATGACTTCCGTATTATCGATCTCGCAAAGGCAGTCGTAGAGCGCATCGAGATTCTCACCGAAATAGTCAGGGAAGTCGAACAGTTCCTTCAGATAGGCATAGCCTCTTTTGTTGAGTTCGCTGATGTCCATGACGATCTTCTTTCTGCCTTTATCCTTGTCAGGATCAAGATAGGAAAGCGTGATGTTTCCGTAATCTTCGTTGACATCGTTGAAGATGCGGATGATGTTTGCGGAGAAATCGGTCATCTCTGTGTAGTTGCCGATGAAGATCTCCGTTTCTTGGAGATAGGACAGATAGGCATAGAAGGAATCGTAGTCATCTCCTTCATAAGGCGGTTCTGAGAATGATTCACGCAGGTAGGCAAATCCTTCTTCGTTCAGCTTTTTGATATCAATTGTTTTTGTGATCATCAGGGTTCTCCATATAATAACTCGAATGATTTGTAATGGTCATCAGTGTAGTAGATCAGTCCGTCATTGGAAAAGACGATACGTTTGGCGTTCCGTTTCTTTCCGCCGAAATCAATGTCGCATTCATAGTACTTTCTGCCGCTTTTCTTGGGCAGGAGTCCTTCCCGGTTTCCGAAGCTGTCTCCGCCGATACTGCATCCCGGACAGACCTTGCCGAGGTTGTTTTCCGAGGCGATCCAGCCTCTTTTCTTGGCTTCTTCTTTCGTTATGAAGTTGGATGGCAATTCCCCATAGGTGTGCAGATACAAGGCAACTTCTTCTTTGGAAGTATATTGCCCGTCTTTGTCGATCTTATTTTCCTGGGACGGTTCGTTGATCGTCGTCGGTTCCTGGACCGGCGGATCGGTCACGTTGTCTGCTTTTCCGATCATCAGGCCTAAGGCGAATGCGAGAAGAGCGACCAGAATGAAGGAAATGATCAGAATATTTTTCTTCTTCATATCTTTATTATAGCAGTTGGATTGTTTTTCATGCGGGCAGGATGATGCCGGCAAGGATCCCGCAGATGCCGGCGATCACGATGATCGTGATCGGTCCTTTCCGGAAGTGATTCAAGATAAGACATAATGTGAAGATCAGGATGGATACGATCAGAGTCCGATCTTTGAATACCAGTTCGTTTCCTTCTGGGAAAAAGACATCGCTTCCTACGGATATGACCGCGGAAGCGATCATTCCGACCACGACGGGTTTGAGTCCTTCCAGAATATAGGCGATCGTCTTGTTTTTGATGAAACGGTCGTAGTATATCGCGATCAGCAGCATGGTCGTGAAGGAGGGAAGCATCACTCCCAGTATTGCGGCGATCTGGCCGGGGAAGCCCATCGTTTTCATCCCGACATAGGATGCCATGTTTACCGACATGGATCCCGGTGTGGATTCGGATACAGCAAGGAAATTGATGAGCTCGGCGTTGTTCATCCAGCCGTGGCCTATGACTTCTTCCCTGATCAGTGGCAGCATCGCATAACCGCCTCCGATCGCAAAGAAGCCCATTTTCAGAAAGGCCAGGAACAGTTCCAGATAGATCTTCATGGTCTGTCCTCCATGACAAAGAAGGATGCGATCAGACTCAGGATGATGTCTCCGACCAGGATATAGATCACATTGATCTTAAAGAAGACCAGAAGAAGGAAAGAAACGGTCATGATGATATAGTTGAGATAGTATTTCCCCATTTCCTTGAAAAGGATCATCGTCGCGTTGATGATCAGCACAAGGACTGCGCAGCGTATGCCCGCAAAGGCGTAGTCGACGTAGACGTTGTTAGCAAAGCTTGCCATGAAAAAGGAAACGATGGTCATGATGATGACGGATGGGGCAATGATGCCTAACGTCGCACATACCGCTCCGGCATATCCGGCGACTCTGTATCCTATGAAGGTCGCGGATGACACGGAGATCGATCCCGGTGTGGATTCGGCGATCGCGATGATGTCGGCGATATTCCTTTCCGACATCCAGTGGCGAACTTCAACGATCTCCTTTTTCAAAAGCGTTATCATTGCATAACCGGAGCCGAATGTGAAAGCTCCGATCTTGAAAAACGAAAAAAACAGTTTCTGACATTTTTTGAACATGAAAACCTCCGTTTTGGATGATTGTAAAGAATATGAAAAATCCATCCTTGGATTGTAAAAAAATTGTAAAGTGGAACCTTATCCTATTCAATACTACAACTTTAAAAATATATGTCAAAGGAATATCGCGAAATAACATAATTCCACATAATGGCTGATCATGCCGGGCTTGGAAAGAAGCGTAACTGATATAATAAAAAGTGAGGAAAAAAATATGAATAAAATCGTATGGATCATCTTGCCGGTATTCGGCTTTGCGTTTTTGTGGAATATCCTTAATTCGGATCTTGCGGGATATCTGGGTGCTGCCTATCTGATACTCATTGGTGTCGGCTATTTTGTGAATCTGAAGAGGTAGAAGTTATGAGAGATATACAGATCGAAGAGATCATTAAAAAGGAAGAAGAAAGACAGCTTCACAATATCGAACTGATCGCTTCGGAGAATTACTGTTCCAAGCAGGTCATGGAAGCGGTTGGCAGCTGTCTTACCAACAAATATGCGGAAGGGTATCCGGGTAAGAGATATTACGGAGGCTGTTTCAATGTGGATGAGGCTGAGCAGCTGGCGATCGATCGGGCATGTGCGCTTTTTCATTGCGAACACGCCAATGTGCAGCCTCATTGCGGTTCTGCCGCCAATATGGGCGTGTACCGTGCTGTATTAAAGCCGGGAGATAAGATCTTGGGTATGTCGTTAGATGCCGGAGGACATCTGACACACGGATACAAGCTGAGTTTTTCAGGAAGTGATTATGAGACGTTTGGCTATGGCGTGAATAAGGAGAGCGAACTGATTGATTACGATGAGGTCGAAAAGATCGCTTTGGAAGTGAGGCCGAAGATGATCGTGGCTGGTGCCAGCGCCTATGCCCGTTTCATCGATTATAAGAGATTTAGGGAGATCGCCGATGAGGTCGGTGCCTATCTGATGGTGGATATGGCACATATCGCCGGTCTGGTGGCAGCAGGTCTTCATCCTTCTCCGGTACCTTATGCGGATTTCGTCACTTCGACGACACATAAGACACTGCGGGGTCCCAGAGGCGGTCTGATCTTATGCAAGAAAGAATATGCCAAGGCTTTGGACAGAGCCATTTTCCCGGGGATCCAGGGTGGTCCTTTGTGCCATGTGATCGCGGGCAAAGCGGTCTGTTTCTATGAAGCGATGCAGCCGGATTTCATAGAGTATCAGAAACAGGTAATAAGAAATGCGAAAGTGTTGGCGGATACCCTGAAGGAAGAAGGGTTCCGCATCGTTTCCGGTTCGACGGACAATCATATGGTCCTGGTGGATGTCAAACATCCTTTGGGCATCACCGGCAAGATGCTGGAAAGCAGACTGGATGAAGTGAATATCACAGTAAACAAGAATGCGATCCCCTTTGATGAAGAGAAGCCGGCTTATACCAGCGGTATCCGTGTGGGTACACCAGCCATGACGACCAGAGGCTTCAAGGAAGAGGAATTCAAAGAGGTCGCAAGGATCATCTCATTGATCGGTCACAACATCGATGATGAAGCTGTCAGGGAAGAGGCAAAGAAAAGAGTGGAGAAACTCATGGAGAATTTTGTATGAACGAAGTGTTGAAGGCAATAAAGGAAAGAAGAAGCATCAGAAGATTCAAACCGGATTTGCCGGATAAGGAAATGATCGAACAGATCGTTGAGGCCGGTCTTTATGCCCCGTCCGGTTCCAATAAGCAGGGAGTCATTTCCCTTGTTGTGACGAATAAGGAGATCCGGGAGAAGTTTGTGAAGGCCAACAAGGCGATAAGCGGAAGACAAGGCGATTTCGATCCTTTCTATGGTGCACCGGTACTGATCGTCGTGATCTCGGACAAGACTTCAAACAATTGCCGCTACAACGGGGCACTTGTCATGGAGAATATGATGCTGGCGGCACATTCGCTGGGACTTGGCAGTATCTGGATCAACCGTGCCTATGAGGAATTCGAGACAGACGAATTCAAAAAACTGCTTTGTGATCTGGGCATCGAAGGAGACTGGGAAGGGATCGGTCATTGCGCGATCGGCTATATCGATGGTGATATTCCGGCAGCTCCTCCAAGAAAAGAAAACAGAGTCTATTATGTGGATTGAACGGTCGTAAGACCGTTTATCTTTCATGTCGAATATCGTAAAATTAGTATTGATGAAAGTATCCGGATCTTAAGGATACGGGGAGAAAGATATGGGTATCAGATTCGCAAAATCGATCAAGATCGGCAATTATCTGAGGATCAATTTCAATAAGAGCGGGATCTCCGCTACAGTCGGTAAAAAAGGTGCTTCCGTCAATATCGGCGGCAAGGGTGCCTACTTAAACCTGTCCCCTTCGGCAATAGGGATCTCGGGAACGGGCCTTTCCTATCGTCAGAAGATCATCGGTGGTCTTGGTTCTTCAAAGAAGAAATCAACTGCCAAGTCTTCTTCCAAGAAGAAGACGTATATTTCCGCTTCGGAATCGAAGACTTCTTCATTGAAGAAGAATGAGACGGTCGAGGAAGTAAAGGAAAATGTCCTTGCGCAGCAGACTGATCCCGAAACAAAGGAGACGGTCGATGTCGTCGAACAATACAAGATTGATCAGGAGGTCATCACCAATATCCACAAGTATGCCCCTGTCGTCATGAGTAAGAAAGAATATGCTGACTATGTGGAAGATCAGGAATCGGCAGCGATGAAAGAGATCTGCCGGTATGCGATGGAAGGCGATGAAGATACGATCGAAAACATGGTATCTTCCTTCATGAACAATCTGAAACTGGCTTATGATGTCCGGGTGAATTATGAACTTGAGGACAATATCCTCTATGTTGACCTGGATCTGCCGGAGATCGAAGACCTGCAACGGGAATATCCGGTCTATAACGGTGCCGGCAAGCTCGTATACAGAAGAAAGACGACAGCGGAGCTTAAAGAAGAATACGCGAGACTGGTCATGTCGCTGGGCGTTTTCCTGACGGCAGGTTATTTCAATATCTCTTCTTATATTGATGAAGTCGTCATGTCGGCTTTCACGACTGTCCGAAACAAGAGTGGTGACCTGGTCGACCAGTATCTGTACTCAGTCAAATATACCAGAGAGGCTTATGAGGGTCTCGATCTTTCCACGATCGATGATCTGAATGAATTCCTGCTGCATTTCGAAAACAGGATCAATATGTCTTCTGCCTATTCTTTCAAGGCGATCAAGCCTTATGAGATGGAATCGGTCATCAAGGCCAATGAACTGGTGGAGGATGCACTGGGTGCTTTGAAGCAGCTTGGATACAAGAGCGCAGAACTGAACGGCATAAGAGAGCGTTTGAGCGAATGCCGTTATGAGACTTCCGGGGAATACCTCAAGGAAGGTCTCAGACTGTTGAAAGAAGAAAAATAGTTCCCATATATATCGTGCAAGTGAAAGGTCTTTTGAAAAAAAGAGAATACAGAAGCGGTCGTTCCGATCGCTTTTTGAGAAAGGGTGCTGCTTTTTCAAAGACCTTGATCCTGATCCTGGTCCTTCTGTTTTCGCTTTTCGGCTGCGGCAGCAGTTCGGATGGGGAAACGGTACCCGATGCAAAGAAGGACGAGCCAGCCGATGATGGCAGGCGATATGAGGTCCCGGATTTTGCGGAGTCGGTATTCGATGAAGAAGCTGCTTCCTATAAAAACGGTGCCTATATCGATATCTCCCATGTGGAGGAGGGCTATGTGGCTGTGTCGGCCACTTCGGATAAGCGGCTGAAATTCCAGGTACTGACGGAGGATACCTACAACTACGATCTTTCTTCCGATGGAGAAGTGTCGATCTTCCCGCTTCAGTCGGGAAATGGAGAATACAAGTTCCGGGTGATGGAGAATGTGTCGGATAACCGTTATGCGGCTTTGTTTGAGATCAGCGCGGATGTTGAACTTTTAGATGAGTTTCAGCCTTATATAAGAAGTTCCGATTATTCCAGTTATACGAAGGATTCGGAATGTGTGGCTCTGGCTTCTTCTTTTGCGAAGGAGTCGGCTGATGCGGTGGAGGTCATCGAGAAGGTCTACGACTATGTCTGCGATCACGTCAAATACGACAAGGCCAAGGCGGAGTCCGTTAAGTCAGGTTATCTGCCCGATCCTGATGAGACTTTGTCTACCGGAAAGGGGATCTGTTTCGATTACGCTTCTCTGGCAGCGGCGATGCTTCGTTCACAGGGGATACCGACCAAGGTGATCTTCGGTTATGTTTCGCCAAACGATCTGTATCATGCGTGGAATATGTTTTATACGGAGGAATCCGGATGGGTCACGGTCGATTTCAAGACCAATGAGAAGGACTGGACCCGGATGGATCTGACTTTCTCGGCCAACGGTTCCGATCAGAAGTTTATCGGCGATGGCGGAAATTATGCGGAAGTATATCAGTATTAAGAGGGGGAATGAAAATGGCAAACGAGTCAAAATTGAGCCTTCTGGCGATCAGCGCTTTCTGTGAAAGCCTGTCGGGGATGCTGGATGCGGGGATCGATATATCCGAAGCAGTGTCTCTTTTGAAAAGGAAGGATGATAGAAGCGGTGTTTTGAACGATGGGGTGAACCGTATCTCCAAATCTCTGGAAGAGGGTTCTACATTGAGCGAAGCGATGAAAGAGAGCGGGATGTTTCCGAAGTACGTACTCGATATGGTCGAGACGGGTGAAACGACAGGTAACAGTGCCGAAGCTCTGGCCAGACTTTCTTCCTATTATTCTTCCCAGCATTCCCTGAGTGAGAAGATCAAGGCGACGATCGTCTATCCGATGGCAATGATCGTGCTGATCATCATCGTCCTTTTCCTGATGCTGAAGACGGTATTGCCGGCTTTCGCCAATGTCTATGAGACTCTGACCGGTTCGCTTTCGGAATCGAGTTTTGCCTATATCAATTATGCCTTTCTGTTCTGCCGGATCGCTTTGATCCTGATGTCGGTGCTGGTCATCGGTGTGGGTGTTGCCTATCTTTTGTATCGCAGCGGTCACAAGAAACAGATCGCTTCTTTGATCAGGATGATACCCGGTGCTTCTGCGATCATGGAGGATATGGCTTTATACCGTTTCACTTCCGCTTTTGAGGTCTATCTGGCGAGCGGCTATGTACAGGATGATGCGGTAGAGAAGGCTGCTCAGATGGCGGATCACGAAGAGGTCGAAAGAAAGATCGAAGAAGTGAAGAAACAGATGGCGGAAGGCCATGGGTTTGCCAGTGCGGCGAACAATGCCGGCCTTTATGAACCGGTATACGGACGTATGCTGATACCGGCGGAAAAGAGTGGCCATATGGATGAGACACTGACTCGTCTGACGGAATTGCTTAAAAACGGGATCGAGAACGGTTCGGATAAGCTCTTAAGTTCTCTGGAGTCTGTCCTTTCCGGCATCCTGATGGTGACGGTGGCGATTGCTTTGCTTTGTGTCATGCTTCCTTTGATCGGGATCATGAATTCGATAGGATAAGGATATGTATCGGGATAAGGTCAATACTTTATTATTGAAGATCCTTCTGTGTGTGGCTTTCTGTGCATTGCTGCTTTTTGCGGTGAACGGCTTTCGTTTGAAGGCGGGAAGCGATCTCAGTGATGAGAGTGCCGTTTCGATCAAGGAGGCGATCGAGCGGGCAGCTTTGCAATGCTACGTCGTTGAAGGTGCCTATCCGCGGAATCTGGATTATCTCAAGGAGAATTACGGTCTCAATATCAACGAGAGATCTTATTATGTCGTATATGACGCTTATGCGGAGAATCAGCTTCCCGATATCCGCATCGTAAGGAAATAACTATGAACAGGAATAAGGATTCCAAAGAACTGAGCCTTTTACTGATGATGAGTTTCTTCATCGTGAGTTTTCTGCTGCTTGTGTCTTTCGGAACGAAGATCTATCGCAATATCGCTTCCACACAGGAGAGCAGCGCTCTTTCCAGGACGCTTTCTTCTTACCTGCATACCGCTTCCAAGATGAATGAAGCAGGGATCTATGTGGAGCAGAAGCAGGGAAAAGAGGTCCTAGTGATCGTCGATGGCGATACGGGTTTTGGCAATCGGATCTATCTGCAGGAGGGCTATCTGGTGGAGGATTTTGCCAGACTTGACGATGAACTGTATACCGATTCGGCGATACGGATCGCTCCGACTTCATTATTTGAAATAGAAAAGGTCGATGAAGATCTTTTGAAGATCAGGACGGATGACGGGATCGTATATATCAGCCTTTTCGAAGGAGGACGATGATGAAAAGAAACAGGAACAATCTGGGCGTTGAGATCATCGTGATCCTTCTGGCTTTCCTTTTCTCTATCCTGATATTGACCAGGGCTTTTGCGGGTGCCAAGGTACGTTCGAGCGAGGCGGCGATCCTTTCCGATGCGGTGACACTGGCTTCCAATATCGCGGATACCTATCTTGCATGTGAGGATGAGAAGATCGCCCAGATCCTTAACGAGAACGGCAATATCGTTGAAGCCAACGGGATCGAGGCCTATTATGATGAACAGCTTCATCCTGCCAGCAACGGAAGGTTTCGGGCGAAGCTGAAGTTTGACAGACAGGGTCTTTTCGAGAAGGCCTATATCACGATCTTTTATGACGGGAATGAGGTCTACGCTCTTGAGACGGGCAAAGAGGTGAAAAGATGAATACGGGCAGACTGCGATTAAATATGTTGTCGATACTATTGACGATCATTGTCATCTGCATGAGTGTTCTTTCCCTTCTTTCCATTGCGACTTCAAGAGCCGATATGCGGCTGTCGGAAAGATATGCGCAGACCGTGAAGATCCGTTACCTGCTGGAAGAGGAGGGGAGGAAACTTCTTTCCGATGCGGGAGACGGGGATATCGATACAGTCATCGAAAAAGATGGATATAAACTGACGATACGGGCTTTAAAGACAGGAGAGGATGTCTCCGTAAGCCTTTGGAGCATACAGAAGATATGGGACGAGGATACCGATATCGGGGATCTTTGGCAAGGAGGATAATTATGGATATCAAGGAAATATTGAGCAATGCGGTCAATGAAGATGCTTCGGACATCTTTCTGATCGCCGGGCTTCCGCTCACCTACAAATGCAACGGTACGCAGAACCGGGTGGGAGACAAGATGCTTCTGCCTGACGATATCGAAGAACTGGTCAGACAGATCTACGCATTCTCGGAAAGAGAGACGACCAATCTTGACAGGAAGATCGATGACGATTTCTCTTTTGCCATCTCCGGTCTGGGAAGGTTCCGTGTCAATGCCTTCCGTCAGCGCGGTTCTCTGGCAGCCGTCGTCAGGGTCATCCGATTCGGCATACCTGATCCGGTGGAGAGGAATATCCCGGAAAGCGTGCTTTCCCTTGCGGACTACAAGAAAGGCCTGGTCCTGGTCACCGGTTCAGCAGGTTCCGGAAAATCGACGACTCTCGCCTGCATGATCGACAGGATCAACAAGAACCGGTCCTGCCACATCATCACGATGGAAGATCCGATCGAATACGTGCACCGTCACAACAAGTCCATCGTCACCCAAAGAGAGATCTTCGTTGATACACCGGGCTATCTGGATTCGCTTCGTTCGGCTTTGCGTGAAAGTCCCGATGTCATCCTTTTAGGTGAAATGCGTGATTACGAGACGATATCGGCAGCCATCACGGCAGCTGAGACCGGTTCCTTACTGATCAGCACGTTGCATACTTCTTCAGCGGTCAATACGATCACCAGGATCATCGATGTCTTCCCGGCTTCCCAGCAGCAGCAGGTCAAGATACAGCTTTCCCAGATCCTGAAAGGCATCGTTTGCCAGCAATTGGTCAACGGGGTCAATGGGGAACTGCTTCCGGCGTTTGAAGTATTGAAGATCACGCCTGCCGTTTCCAATATGATCCGGGATGACAAGCTCCATCAGTTGAATAACACGATGCAGTCTTCTTCCGCTGAGGGCATGTTTACGATGGACTCCTATCTCTATGATCTCTATAAACAGGGAAAGATCTCGAAAGAGGAAGCCCTTGTTTCCTGTGTGAATTACGACGCGCTGTCCAAGAGACTTTAGATATCATGAAAGATCACATGGATCTTGTCGGTCTTCGTGATCTTTTTTTCTTTTTCCATTGAGGGAAAACATGAAATAATAGAAGTATCCGGGAGGTATATATCATGACGTTTCATGCGGAATGGCTGCTAAGGATCGCCTGTTCCATACTGGTGGGTTTTGTCGTGGGTTATGAGCGTCACAGACGGTCCAAGGAGGCCGGTATCCGTACGCACATGATCGTTGCTATGGCATCCTGTCTGCTTATGCTGATATCGAAATACGGTTTTGAAGATGCGTCACGTTTTGATCCTTCCAGGATCGCTTCTTCTGTCGTATCGGGTGTCGGTTTTCTCGGGGCAGGGATCATCTTTGTCCAGAACGGTTCGACACACGGTCTGACGACGGCGGCCGGTGTATGGGCAGTTGCAGCTATCGG
>CADBND010000214.1 GCA_902795875.1 uncultured Erysipelotrichaceae bacterium | reverse complement strand
GCCAATACCACGAATTCCAGCAGACCTATACCCACGAAGGATTCAACATCATGTTTTATCCCAATAAACAGATCTACGAAGATATCCGTCACGCCCTGCTGAAGATCTTACGCGATTCCGATATTGCGATATCAGATATCGCCGCCAAAAAGATCCCGACATACATCTGTCTGCTCAAAAGCCGTCTGCAGAAAGGAAAGACGGTAAGCCCTGACGAAGATAAGAAAGAGGAACTGAAAAAGACCTATGACTATAAGATCGCCAAAAAAGTGAGCGAAGATCCGGTCATAAAGAATTATTGTGAACTTCCCGAAGACGAGATCATAGAACTGACAGCGATCATCCTGACGCAAAGGGATATCGATATGCGCACCAGAGGAACTGCCGGCCTCGATCAGAGACATCTTTCCGAAAACGCCATGATCTACGCCGATGTCATGAATAAAGCCCGCAAGAAACTCGGTGCTTCTTTATACAATGTCGATTTCTTCCACTTCTATGAGATCGATATGGTCTCTTTACAGCTGCAGCTGTATTACCGCTTCCGTTTTGATTCCACAAAAAGGGAAAGACTCGTCACCTATCTGGAAGGAGACGAAGCCCTGATCTCACCGGTACCGATGGAGATGGCGAGACTCATGATCTGTTTCCTTCAGAAAAGACTGGGAGAACCGATCCGCGATCCGATCATCCTTGCCTATGCCCAATTGCTGGAAAAGATGCTGAAGAAAGTCACCTATCCCTATCGCAAACTGCGGCTTCTGGCCTGTTCCACCGAAGGACTCGTCTACACGCAGAACATGGTCGAAAACCTGCTTTCCCACTATCAACGCTACATCGCTACTGCGGAATCCTACAATCTTTACGAGATGCGCAAAGTGGACTTTTCCAAATACGATGCCGTCGTTCATTCGGGATCACTGATGTATTACCGCTACCCCTTAAGGACCGTCTCCCTGCGGGAGATCGACTACCGGAACACCTCATCCGGTGTTTTCGACAAACTCTTTAAGCTGGGCTATGACCGTACACGCCTGGAAGAGATCCGCTCTTTCCTGAACATCTATCCCGATACACAGATCCGTGACGTATCCTCTTTCATAGAAAAGATGACCTATCGCTATGGAAAAGATCCAAAGCAGCAGGAAGAACTCTACGAAAGATTCTCTGAAAAAGAAGCGGTCATGACCGGCTGGTCCAATGACCTGAAATGCTTTCTGACATTCTTTGACTATGAACTGACACAAAAAGAATTCATCGATATCTATATCAACAGCGAAGAAGGAAATAAGAGCCCGGAAAGTCCACGCTACATCATCATCGCCAGCATCGATCCAAAAAATCCCATCTCTTCCCTCAAGATCGACAATCATATCATCCAGTTCTTCATGCAGGTAGACGGAAAGATCGAAGAAGCCCTGAAAGACAAAGATAAGACGCTCGATGAGATGTTCGACAGGATCATTGAAGTCAATTTCTACGGTTACTGATCTGCACCAATCTTAGTGCAATCCGCTTGAATGCACCAATCGAAGTATAAATGTAAACATGCACGACATTTCCGTGCATGTTATTTTTTGGGCAAGAGGAAAAAGCAATGCTCAAAATATTCATATCATCACATGGTCATTTTGCCAGCGGCATGAAGAATTCCGTCGAGATCCTTTCCGGACCCAAAAGCAACATCACTGTTTTCGATGCCTACATCGATCAGGACTCCGTACAGGAACATCTCGATGCATTCTATGAAAAAGTCGCGGAAAATGACCGCGTCATCCTGCTCTCAGACCTCTACGGCGGAAGCGTCAATCAGGTCATGTACACCTATCTCGACAGACCCAATACCACACTTATAGCCGGCGTCAATCTGGCTCTGGTACTGGAACTGGCGATACGGGAAGAGATCAGTGACAAAGAACTCGAAGAACTCGTCGAACAAAGTAGGACCATGCTCAGAGTCGTAGAACAGGACAAGAGCGAAGTCAGCGAAGACGAAGACTTTTTCTGATCGTAAAGGAGGAATAAAGAATGTTTAAACAGATCAGACTGGACGAAAGACTGATACACGGACAGGTCGCGATCAAATGGTCGAGACACACCGGAGTAGACCGCATCGTCTGTGCATCCGATGCCGCAGCGGCAAATCCCATCATTCAGAAATCGCTGATGATGGCCGCTCCTGCTACCTGCAAGACAGCGATCAAATCAGTCGATGAAGTATTGAAGATGATGGAAAATCCCAAGGCTGCCGATCACGACATCCTGATGCTGTGCCAGACACCGGAAGATCTTCTGAAACTTCTGGAGAACCT
>CADBND010000213.1 GCA_902795875.1 uncultured Erysipelotrichaceae bacterium | reverse complement strand
TGATAACAGGCTTCTGACCAGCAATCTTAGTCATATCAGCGACAGCGTCTTCAAGCTGTTTAGGCTCGGAGACAGCTTCACCGACACCCATGTTGATGACGATCTTAGCGACTTTCGGACATTCCATCGTCGACTTGTAATCGTGTTTCTTAATGAGAGCGGGTCTGATCTCTTTCACATATTTTTCCTGTAAACGGTTCATTATTTCTTAGCCCCCTTTACATTTTTCTTAGTAGACTTCTTGGCAGTCTTCTTTTTCTTGTCTTCAACTAATTCAACGTTGGAGACAGAGATCGGCAGTTCCTTGTTGATGATACCGCCATCGGGATTTGCGTTGTTGGGCTTGGTGTGTCTCTTGACGACATTGACACCCTCGACGATAACTCTGTTGGATCTCGGAAGAGCTGCTACGACCTCGGCGATAACACCCTTGTCATCACCGGCGATAACTTTTACCTTGTCACCTTTTTTAATCTTCATAGCTTCCTCCCTCTAAAGGACCTCTGATGCCAGGGACACGATCTTCATGTAGTCCTTGTCACGGAGTTCTCTTGCCACCGGGCCAAAGATTCTGGTACCCAGCGGAGTCTTGTCTTCCCTGATGATGACGGCTGCGTTGTCATCAAATTTGATGAACGAACCGTTTTCTCTTCTAAGACCGTATTTCGTCCTGACGATGACCGCCTTGACGACCTGGCCTTTCTTGGCAGTGCCGCCCGGTGTAGCGTCTTTGACGGAACAAACGACGACATCACCGATATTGGCATACTTTCTTCTTGAACCGCCTAAGCAGCGGATAACGAGCAGCTCTTTGGCACCGGTATTGTCTGCAACTCTTAATCTTGTCTCAGTACTGATCATTTCGATGCCTCCTATAAAATAACCGCTTTTTCAACGACCTTTACCAGACGGAAGTGAACTTCCTTGGAAAGAGTCCTTGTTTCCATGATCTCAACGACATCGCCTTCATGCGCTTCGTTGTTTTCATCACGGACTTTGAATTTTCTCGTGAATTTCGTGCCTTTGCCATATAAAGGATGGTTCTTCTTTTCATTGATGGCAACGACGATCGTTTTGTCCATCTTATCGGATGTAACAACACCTGTTAAGGTCCTGCGTCTGTTTCTTTCCATTTACCTGACCTCCTTTATTTGCTTTCTCTCTCGTGTAAAACGGTTAAGATCCTGGCGATCGACTTCTTCAATTCTCTGATACGCATCGGATTTTCAATAGAACCCGTAGCTCTGGCGAAGCGAAGGTCAAATAGTTCGACTTTCATTTCATCCAAAGTCTTGTTCAGATCATCTGAAGATTTTTCTCTGATTTCTTTGATGTTCATAACTATTCACCTTTCTTGACAAACTTGGCCTTGATCGGAAGCTTGTTCATGCCGAGTCTGAGTGCTTCTCTGGCGGTAGCCTCATCGACTCCACCGATCTCAAACATGACTCTGCCCTTCTGAACGACAGCTACCCAGCCTTCAGGAGCACTTTTACCGGAACCCATACGGACTTCCAGAGGCTTCTTTGTGATCGCTAACTGCGGGAAGATCTTGATCCAGACTTGGCCGCCACGGTTCATGTATCTGGTCATGGCAACACGGGCTGCCTCGATCTGATTGGAAGATACATAACCACCCTGCAGAGCAACGAGACCGTAATCACCAAATACGACTTCTCTGCCGGCTTTTGACTTACCTTCGTAGCTCAAACGATGAGGACGACGATACTTAGTTCTTTTTGGCATTAACATAATTATTCAGCATCCTCCTTTACAGCCTCTGCAGGCTTCTCAGCAGCCGGAGCGGCAGCTTCAGCCTGAGCAGGAGCTTCTTCTCTTCTGAAATTGTCTCTTCTGGGACGTCTGTTTCTGTCAGGACGACCCATGGATTTCGGTCTTTCCGGTTCCTTGACCATCTCACCCGGCAAAACTTCGCCGCGGCAGATCCAGACCTTGACACCCAGTTTGCCATAAGCAGTCATTGCTTCTTCCCAGGCATAATCGATATCCGAACGCAGTGTGTGTAAGGATACGGAACCCTCGGAATAACCTTCGCTTCTGGCGATATCAGCACCGCCTAAACGGCCACCGATCTGTGTCTTGATGCCCTTGGCACCGGAACGCATAGTCTGCTGGATCGCACGCTTCTGAGCAGTACGGAAAGACTGTCTTTCTTCAAGCATCTTGACGATCTTCAATGCGACAAGTCTCGCATCGAGATCAGGGTTGGCAACTTCAAGGATCTTGATATCGATGTCCTTGCCACCGGAAAGCTTAGTGATGTTCTTTTTCAGCTCTTCGATCTTGCCGCCATCGGAACCGATGAACATACCAGGACGAGCTGTTCTTATGATAAGGTTGACGCGATTCTTACTTCTCTCGATCTCAACGCGCGAAACCAGACAGTCTGCGCATTCTTTGAGGATGTACTCACGGATCTTAACGTCTTCCAACAATAAATCGCCGTATTCTTTTTCGGCATACCATCTGGATTCCCAATCACGGATGACGCCGATCCTTAATCCTACCGGACTTACTTTCTGACCCATTGTTTTCCTCCTTATCTTTCATTTACGACCACCGTGATGTGGCTCGTTCTCTTCATGATCGGTGAAGCAGAACCCTTAGCTCTGGGCATGTATCTCTTCAGAGTGATACCCTCGTCAGCGTAGCAAGCCTTAACATAGAGTTTTTCTTCATCCATCTGGAAATTGTGTGTCGCATTGGCACATGCGCTCTTTAACACCTTAGCCGTGATCCTTGCAGCCTTGTTCGGCGTGAACTTCAGGATCGCAGCAGCTTCTTTGACATCCTTGCCTCTGATCAGGTCAAGGACCAGTTTTGCTTTCCTGGTCGTGACTCTGACGGTCTTGGCCGTAGCCTTAACGTCGCGAGGTTCAGGCTTTTTGACTTCTTCAACTTTTTTCTTTGCCATATTCTCTCCTACGCTTTCTTATCGGCATTGGCACCGTGACCGCCAAACTTTCTTGTCGAAACGAATTCTCCAAGCTTGTGGCCGACCATATCTTCCGTAACATATACGGGGACATGTTCCTTACCGTTGTGTACAGCGAACGTATGTTCGACGAATGCAGGGAAGATCGTAGATCTTCTGGACCAAGTCTTAATGACTTCTTTCTTGCCGGACGCATTCAGAGCTTCGACTTTCTTTAACAGATATTCGTCTACGAATGGGCCCTTCTTTAAACTTCTACTCATTTTCCTTCCCCTTTCTACTTATCATTTCTTCTTCTGATGATCAGATCATTAGAAGCATTCTTGCTCTTTCTGGTCTTG